>JADGAU010000122.1 GCA_015231865.1 Gammaproteobacteria bacterium
ATTTATGGTATTTGGGTATGTCAGAAAGTATCTAATGATCTGCAAACTCATGATTTCTCTGGCATTGTCTGGGATGAAATTGTTGGCTATCTGATCACTATGGCATTTATGCCAATGGCCTGGGAGTTTGTGATTTTAGGGTTTATATTATTTAGATTTTTTGACATAGTTAAACCCTGGCCTATCAAATGGTTGGATAAACAAGTTGATGGTGGCTTAGGTATTATGATAGATGATGTCCTTGCCGGAATTTTTAGCTGGGTCATATTAATGATTATCTGGCACCAGTGGATTATGGTGCCGTATTTCCCAATTTGGTAAAAGTGCTAAGTTATATGTGCTAAGTGCTAAGAAAAAGAAACTATTGCGACGCAATAGTAAAACACTTAACACCTTAAGGGTAATGAAATAACTCTTCAGGTCCATATTGCTTCGGTACTTCCCTTTGTTGCATTAAAGAGTGTCCCTGGATTTGTTCGTATTGCATCGGTTCACCAGAAGAATTTCCTCGGCAATTTTTTAATTTCATGGTTAATAAATCAATTTTATCCTGTTGTTCGTTAATTTTAGCTTTATATTTCTTAATGCTACTACTGTCACCTGCATGGGCGGGTTGAAATAAAAGTCCAAAACCTAAAATTAAAGTTGCTATGTGAAGCATATGTTTTCTTGAATTTTTTTTCATTTTTTTATCCTCGTATAATTAACCTTTGATATTTTAGTGAATCAAATTACCAGGCTATTAGATAGCCATTAATAATATCCTGATTTGTAAAAGTTCCAACATCTGCCCGTGCTGTTGAATAAGCAGGGTAGACCTTTTCAATTCTAATTGTTGTTTTTGGTGAACCAAATTGAGCGGTTTTTCCCTTGACTCCAAAAACATCTCCGGGAATATCTGGAGTGTAAATAGTGAGTATGTCTCCAACTTTGACTTTACTACTTAATCCTGCATCTAAATATAAATTACCATCTTTTTGATCAATGACTTTCATTGTGAATGGTCGACAACTCAGTAATTTTTCAATTTTTTTGACTTCTTCATTTATAATTTGATCAAAGGTTCTTCCAAATTCTGTATTTAAAAAAGCGCCGCTGCCAAAAGCAATAGATTGCTTAGGTATTACAAATGAACCATGCACCTTTTTACTATATGAGTTTTGTGAAATTAACTCACCGGACAAGGTATCATGTACGAAAATATCAATACCAATATTACGACTTTCTAACTCAGGTTTATGTCCCATGAAACTTTTGAAAGTCGGTAGATACCTATTCTCAAAGTAATGAGTTTGTTCTATTGTTGTACTTAAATCTCGAATAATGCCGGAAATTACATATTGAACATTTCTGTGGTTGGCAAAACGAGTTAATAAGTTATCATCAGTAGTTTCTTCCTGAGAAATATAAGGTGCTTGCTCAGGGGTATCATAAAAATTTATATCACTGGCCTCACGTGTTAAGAAATTACCAGTTAGTCGAAGTTTCTTTAGGATTAGTCTTGAAACTCCCTTATCCATATTATAAAAATCTGTAACAGCAATATGCTCCGGATGTAAAATAGGAAAATAAGTTGCGGCAATTCTTTTCCGATATTGTGATGTAGTAAAGTCACAAGATTGTTCGGCTTCTACTATTTTTGCTTCTATAGTGACTGTTAGTATGTTTTCATTGATATCTTCATAAATTATTTTTGAAGAGGTAATATTCTGATGTGAACGTAATTGTAAACTATCTCTGATTGCGCCCATATTATCACTACTTGTTTCAGAAAAAACTTCGACCCCGGCAGTCATTGCAGCTTGTCTTAAAGCACTTTGGTGTGCAATTTCACGAGCGAGTGAGATATTATTATCAACAATTTCAGCACTGCCTTCAGCTTCAACGGTTAAAGCATAAAGCTGATTGTTCAAGCATAATTGTAGAAACAGAAGCGATAGATAAGTTAAGTAGTTTATTTTTAACATGTTAGTCTGCTAAGCCCTTGAGTAAAAAAAGTCCATCAGTAAGAAAATTATATTTTTTATTATTTTTCAACTTGATAAAGTCATCTTTGGAGTCAACATCAAATTGTTTTTTTAATAGTTTATAACTAAAGTCCTGTTGTTTTAGTTTGCAAATAGTTTGTTGCATGACCTTATCTGATCCCCAATCAATTTCGGTAAATATTTCTGCTGAAGTCCTGGATGTTGCAATCAGTGAATACCCTCCATCGTCAACAGGAACAAACACATGTGAAACCAGATCTAATTGTTTTAATGCTTCATTAATAATCTCGTGATTAATTTCAGGACAATCAGCCCCCATTAAAACAACCTTGTCATAGTGATTGAGTTGTTCATTAAGGCATTGAAACATTTTCTCACCCAAATCCTTACCATGCTGGTAATACACTGGTTTTCCATGAAAAAAAGATTTTCTTAAATTGATTTTCCTATTGGTATAAACTAAAAAATCAAAATCTTTTTGTGAGTCAAGTTGTTTGCAAATATATCTAAGAAGGCGACAATAAAAATCGTAACTACCCCGTTCTCCTAAAATAGAATTCAGTCTTGTTTTGACTTGTCCTATAATTGGTTCTTTTGCAAATAGAATCACTGCATTACGAAAACCACTTTTTTTCATCAAACCTATTCTATCAATACTAAAGTTTTAATTATTTGAAACTTTTTTATTTATAACTTCAGGCTGATATTGATTTGCTGAATTTAAACAACTTTCACTTGGGTTATATAAGCAAAAAGTATATCTGGGAGTCAATGTCATAGAAACTTCTGCCTCAAAAAAACCATTTTCTTTTTCATTGATTGCTTCAATATGTGCACCTTTGATCATGGTATTAACATAGACGCGATAGCTATCATTTTGAACAATCATATCTTTAACAGATGTTTTGCCTTTAATTTTAATGCCGTATATTTCTTCAGCCAGGTTCCGATAAGCATTTAACTTAGCACCACGTATTGCTAAAAGTTTTCGTTGAACTAGCGGGAAACGCTTATAATTTTCAGTAGTGCTATACCCAATTGTTTGAATTACTTTATTTTTTAGCTGATTTGGTTGAATACTACTTGATGATTCACTTTTAATCAAAGGGTTCTGACAACCACCAACAGCTAAAGCAACTAAAGGTACAATTAATTTTAAATTTTTCATTTTTTAACTCCTTAATTTGTATTTATACCAGGCTTTAGAGAATAACCTGCTTATAAATACTTCAACTGATATACAATGTTTACCATTGTCATTTCAATTAATTAATAAATTTGACATTTAATAAAAAGCAAAAAATGTGCCATTGTTTTTTTCTGGCAAAAAAAAACGCTCCAGGGAGCGTTTTTATATAGAAGACAGATAATTAATCAATCAATATGATAGCGATACTTTGGTGTTGAAAAAATACCTAAGCCCTTTTCTCCTTCTTTTTCCTTTTGTTCTGCTTGTACGTCAATAATATCTGATTGATATTGATTAGATGAATTTAAACATACTTTTTCAGGATTAAATAAACAAATGGTATAACGTGGCGTTAAAGTTAATGATACTTCAGCTTCAAAGAATCCTTTTTTCTTTTCTGTAATCGATTTGATATGTGCGCCACGAAGCATTGCATCAAGCGAAATTCGATAATTATCATTTTGTACGACCATATCTTTTACCGTCGTATTACCTTTTATTTTAATGCCATAAACTTCTTCGGCAAGATTTCTATAAGCATCAACCTTAGCAGCTCGGATAGCTAAGAGTTTTCTTTGCGCTTCAGGCGCCTTTTGAAAGTTTACAATAGAACCATAGCCAATAGATTCAATAACTTTCTTCTGAATATTTGCCTGAGCAGGAGATTGGCTTGATGCAATATTAACTGCTGAGGACATACCTTGACAACCAGCTAATATAACACTGGCTGATATTATGCTGGCTGATATAAGTGATAGAGATAATTTCATGGTTTACTCCGAAAATAACGACATTAATAAAAAATATACTTACTTAAGATAAAGGATCGGCAATGTAAAAAATTACTTTAAGATTTAATTAGAATTTTTTATATAAAATGTCTTATTTCTGATATTTAACGACCAGTTTTCATGTATATTGTTGTCTTGCAATAAAGAATGGAGAGTTAAACAATGTGTAGATTGGATAATGTCAATTGCCTGAGAACCAAGAAATAGTATTTTATTCGATAAGAAGTCGCCTTTACCTTCAATATTTAATAAGGTTGCTTCAAAGATATGTAAATTGTCGTATTGATCTTCATCTAATATAGAACTACCGGTATCAGCAATTTCTTGTCGAATTTGTTTCAGGCTTTCTTTTTCATTAATTAAAGCAAACACGGGAATATTTTCAAGAAACCAGAAGTTAAACTGAGGATATAAAGATTCAAGTGATTGTATTGACGTACTGGCAACAATGAAATCAATATCCTGACGACGACGTGGAACAAACTCTATTTCCTGATTAAGTAATTGATGAAGTTTGTTATAACGCTGAATACTGTGATTAATTAATAAGCTATCTTTAATTTCATGACTATAGTCTTTATGTTGACTATTGATAGGCGTCCATTGCCGCCATTCATACAATGGTGGTTTTACTTGCTGTAAAAAGCTAGCTGCTAACTCACGTTCAGGTAATTTGTCTTTTGCATAAAATAATAACCCCTGGTGCAAATCTAGTTGATTTAATCGCTGTTTAAGCCTGAATGCCTGGCTATCATCTGAAATTGACGTTTTAAACAGATAATTATGTCCAATATCTTTTTTACCTATCGTATTTAATGCTAATGCGGGTATATGTAGTCCTTGCCGGGCCAGTTCTTTAATATTTGATTTTTTTAAAGGTCCAATAATACAAGTGTCTTCATTATGTTGAATCTTATCAAGAATAGTTTCCATATTTAGCTGAGAAGAATCGTAAACGTTAATTGACCAATAATTTTGTTTGCTTTTTTCCAAAAACAACTTAAGTAATTGATCTGAATATTTTTCATAATTTTCATCAAAAGGTAAAATTACCGCTAATCGGATTCGCTTATTTTTAGAACGATTTAAAGGGGAAAATAATTGAGGATAAAAATAAATAGCTGGATGTTCAGAATTATTAGCGTGCCAGTTAGATAATTTTTTTTTGATTCTGACAATCGTTTTTAGGGTAAGTTTATCCTCGCAAGATACAGTCGAAAGTATATCGATTAAGGATAACCAGCTATTAGTATTACTATAAAGATATTTCCCATGATATTGCTGGCTATTTTCAAACTGGGATTGTTTAGCAAGATGTATTATTTGATGCTTTATTGATGTGTCACAAACTTGCTGTTGTAATGTAAGGGCATGAGCAAAATTAGCAAAGCTAAAGCTAAACATCACTATATTGATAAATAATTGGGTGTAATGCTTCATTTATTAGTAATTAATGTATTAGCAATTAATGTTTGATAGTTTTTATAAATGCATTCTCTTAATTCTTCTCTAGAGCCATTATTATTGATGACTACATCGGCAATTTTTAGCCGATCTTCTCTGCTTGCTTGTAAATCAATCATCTGCTGAATAGTTTCTTTATTACAATTATCACGCTGAAGGCAACGCTCTATTTGTTTTTTTTGATCACAATCTATAACCCAGACCTGATCAAAGTTATCTTTAATTTCAGCATCGGTTAGCGTTTCTCTCAATAAGGGAATAGCTACAATGATGTGTGTATTATCATGTTTGAGTTTATCGGCTTGCAGCCATATTTCTTGATATACAAGGGGGTGAAGTATCGCCTCCAGTTGAGACTTATTTTCTTTTGCCGTTTGCTTGTTTGGGTGAAAAACTAATTCTCGTAACTCTTTACGATTAAGAAATTTATCATCGGTTAAAATGTTCATACCAAAGCAATTAACGACTTCATGAATAGCCTTTTGAGAATGGTGGGGGATAGCATTATTTGAAATATAGCTTTTATCATATGCTTCAGAAAGTAAATTTCTAGCTATAATATCGGCATCAATTATTGGCACATATTCTTGTAGTATTTGAGTCACCATACTTTTACCACTACAAATGCCACCTGTTAAAGCAATTACAGCCATAATACTACAGGCTTAATCCAATAAAGTGGTAATAGGCTTGAGTAATATCCTTTCCCCAGACGAGCGCCAAAAAACCGGCAATCGATAGATAAGGGCCAAAAGGGATTGGAATAGATTCTTTTTGACGTTTTAATATTTTTACACTTAACCCGATAACTGCCCCTGAAAGACTAGATAATAAAATGATCATAGGCAAGCTTTGCCAACCCATCCAGGCACCTAATAAAGCAAGAAGTTTAAAATCTCCATAACCCATTCCTTCTTTGCCAGTTGCGAGTTTAAAAATATGGAAAACAGTCCATAAGCATAAATAGCCTGCAATAGCACCTATAAGGGCCTGTTCAGGATAAACCAGTGACCAGTCAAACAAGCTGATTAATAAGCCTAACCACATGATTGGAAGTGTCATATCATCAGGGAGAAGTTGAGTGTCATAATCAATTAGACTCATGGCAATTAAAGACCAGCTTAATATCAGTAAACTAAGACACAAAATAGTAGCACCGAAATAAAAACCAATCACGACACTAACGAATCCAGTTAATAACTCAACCAGAGGGTAGCGAATACTAATAGTATTTTGACAAGATGAGCATTGTCCTTTTAAAAATAACCAGCTAATCACCGGAATATTTTCATAAAATCGAATTTTATGACTGCAATGAGGGCAAGTAGAATTTGGGTAAGAAAGGCTAAATTTTGAATGTTCCCTTTGTCCAATAGTTTGCTGGCATGGGGTTTTATAGGCAGGCTCTGTTTCGCTTAAATATTCGCAGCACTCATCTTGCCATTGTCTTTGTAAGATAGTTGGAAAACGATAGATGACAACATTAAGAAAGCTGCCGACAATTAGTCCTAATAAAAAAATTAAACTTAAAAAAATAATTTGATTGGTTTGTATCAGTTCTATAATAGTCATCGGAACATTATATACACAAACATTTGCTATTTACAGTGATGGACTAGGAGCTTGTCCCTCATTTATTCGAACTACTGGTTACCTAGCCTTAGTGGAGGAACGCTGGTTTTTCAGAATAAAACATCTTCATCGTCATTTTGGCTTTCATACTCAATTCTGGATAAGTTCAAAGAGAAGTTGTGTAAATCATATAGTAGAGTGGATATTTTTTCTGCAGTCTCAAGTAGTTTTGTATTGTTTTTAATAGACTCGTCGGATTTGTTCTCAATTCTGTTTTCTAATATTTGAGCCGCATTTTTGTGTAGCAAATCTAATAACGGCTCTAATTTAGACCAACTTGATGAACCTTTTAAAGGTTCTATAATGGTATTATTGATATACCAATTACCAAGGGGAGAATTTTTATAATCTCTAGTCTGTTCCAGGGTAGAAGCATCAATCATACTATCTTTTGTCATAGATTGAATTTTATTGATAAAAACGTTCAGACTTAATAATGCCGATTGAATGAATGTTTGTAAGGTATTTTTTAAAATCATATCACTCATATTATTGGATATCTCTGAAATAACATTGGTTGTCGATGCAACATTTTCAGTTGTTTCAGATAATTCAACAGTTTCATCAGCGATACGATGAATACCTTGCTGTACTTCATGAGTTAATTCAGAAATCTCGCCAATAATACCTGATATTTCATTACTGGCTTCTGAAGATTGCGTTGCCAGATTACGAACTTCATCAGCAACAACAGCAAACCCTCTTCCTGCTTCACCAGCCCTGGCAGCCTCAATTGCTGCATTTAAAGCAAGTAAATTGGTTTGTTCAGATATTTTCCTTATAACTGTGGCAAAGTCTTCAATTTGCTTACTGGCTTTCGTCAATTTATTCATGCCGTCAGCAGTCAGCCTGCCCTGATGATCAATATTGCTTAGTCGTTCACTAATGCTTGATAGAATACTGGTTACCTGGCTAAATGTTGCTTTATTTTCAGATATAATAGATTGTTCTGCGCCATGTTTTTCTGCAGTTTCAATAACAGTTTGATGAATATCATTTAAAGAATTAGTTGTAAACTTAAAAGAGTTAATACGATCTTCAGATAACTTCATTTCAGATTGCAAGTGATCAGTACGCATATCGGCAACATCTTTAATTTTTTTATAAAGATCCATTTCTTGTTTAAGAAGTTGATTTTCTTTTTCAAGTTCTTTTATACGTGTTTCAGCATCTTCATTAATTGTTGACTTGCCAAAAAGGTTAAAAGGAAAAATCATTTTTACTCCGATAAAATTAAGCGTAAAGGCATTTTCAGGCTAATAATTAACGTAGAAAAGCGTGCAATATTTTCAAATAACTTGATAATATACATTACCTTCACAAATTATATCGTCAATTGTTTCAATAACTAAATAAAAAATTCATAATAAAACTAAAACTAAAACTAAAGAAATA
>JADGAU010000123.1 GCA_015231865.1 Gammaproteobacteria bacterium
CAAAAGTTTTGATAGTTTCCAGTTCATCATCAAATAAATCAAGACGAAATGGATGAGGACTACCCATTGGGAAAATATCGATAATACTGCCCCTGACGCAGAATTCACCATGTTCATAAACCGTATTGACGCTATAGTAGCCTTTTTGTACCATGTCCAGCCGAAATTGATCGATGTCGATTAAATCTCCCTGATTAATCATCAAAGTATTTTGCTGAATATAATCTGGAGGAGGCAGACGTTGCATCAAACTAAACACAGGAATAATTAAAATTCCCTGTTTTTGTTGAGGTAGGTGATAAAGCGTTGAAAGTCGTTCTGAAATAATATCCTGATGCGGCGAAAAATGTTCATAGGCCAAAGTTTCCCAATCAGGGAACTGAAAGATATTAATTTCGATATGATTAAGAAAAAAACTCAATTCATGCTGCAGAACTTGAGCACTGGGGATATCTTTTGTTACCAGTACAATAAACCGCTTATCTTTTTGAATCAATTGACTGATTGCCAGTGAAAGACTGCAACCGTAGAGTTGTCCCCACCAGGACTTTTGTGCTTTTTTGAATTGCGTTTGTGAAATTAAATTGTTAAAAATATTGTCAGATGTCATTTTATTCATTTACAGATGTGATTTTATTCATGGCTAATATTATAACGGAAATATGATATCATTTGTTTTATTGTATATTTTAAAATTTGAATATGAGTAGCAATTATGAAATTTATTGATCGTTTGTCCTGGCCTATGATAATCATTATGGGTGGATTTTTAGCAATAGCACCTTATCCTGGGGCTCCTATGCCTCATTCGATTGAAAAAATACAAATGCTGTTTGATGGCAGTTTAAGTAAACCCATCGATATTTTTGATTTAATTATGCATACAGCGCCAATTATACTTGGTTCGATTAAGGCGTACCGACAGTTTATTTTAAAAATAACAATTCATTCTTAATTACTCTATGGAATATAAAGATGCAATCAATAAAACAAACTGAATGGGTTTCTTTACCAGAACAGGCTCAAAGAGAAGTATATGATTTCTTTTTAACAATAAAGAAAAAATATGCGACAAAGTCAGAACAAAAGTCTAAGCAGGAATCTGAAATATTGGCTTTTTCAAATCATAGTGCCAATACAATTTCTGAGTGGCTTGATGATGCAGAAGATGACGTGTGGAAATAAACCATATGGATATAAGCAAGGCAGATGTTGTTTTATGTGAGTTTTACTTTAGTGATTTAAAAGTAAGTAAAAAAAGACCAGTTTTAATATTAAAAGATAATTTGCCTTTTGATGATTTTATTGCTATTCCCATTAGTAGTCAGATTCGTAATTTTCATCCAGATGAAGTCCATATTGGTAATGATTGTTTTCAATATGGTGGAATACCTAAAAAGTCAAAGCTTATGCTCAGAAAAACATTTGTAGTTTCTAAATCTGTTGTATTAAAAAAATACGGTACATTAAGTGATTATACATTTAACAATTATCATAAATTGTTTTGTCAGTTTTTTGAATGTAGCATTTAAAAAAGAGAGTGAGAAATTATCATGGAAAGTTTAACAGAATTCATTACTTCACTTAATGGAATAGTTTGGGGGCCTTTAATGCTGGCCCTAATTTTAGGTACAGGTTTATATTTAAGCATAGGTCTTGCTTTTAGACCCATTCGCCGAATAGCCGATGGCTTTCGTTTATTGTGGAAGGGTAGATCAGATAATCAATTTGAAGGCGAAATCTCGCCTTTTTCTGCTCTTATGACATCCTTATCTGCAACCATTGGTACGGGTAATATTGCCGGTGTCGCAACGGCCATTTTTATGGGCGGACCAGGCGCATTATTCTGGATGTGGATTGCGGCATTATTGGGTATGGCTACAAAATACGCAGAAGCAGTGCTTGCTGTTAATTATCGTGAAACAGATGAAAATGGTGATCACGTTGGTGGTCCTATGTTTTATATTAAAAATGGTTTATCTAAAAAATGGCATTTTTTAGGTTTCTTATTTGCCTTATTTGCAGCTATTGCAGGATTTGGAATTGGAAATACGATTCAGGCTAACTCGGTGGCAGATGCCTTGCATAATTCTTTTGCCATTCCAGAGTGGGTGACTGGGGTTGTCTTAGCGGTTTTAGTTGCCTTAGTACTCTTAGGTGGCATTAGGCGTATTGCTCAACTTGCCAGTAAAATTGTTCCTTTTATGGCCATTACTTATTTAGCTGCAGGTTTGTTTATTATTTTAACCCAAATAACCGAAGTACCAGCGGCTATTGCTTTGATAATTGAATCTGCCTTTACACCTGTTTCTGCTGCCGGCGGTTTTGTCGGTGCAACGGTATGGGCAGCCATGCAATTTGGTATTGCACGTGGTATTTTTTCTAATGAAGCAGGCTTGGGTTCAGCGCCAATTGCTCATGCTGCTGCAAAAACAAATTCTCCCGTGGAACAAGGCTCCATTGCCATGATGGGAACCTTTATCGATACCATTATTATTTGTTCTATTACAGGTTTAGTGATTGTGTTATCGGGCAGTTATACTTCCGGAGAAGGCGGTGCAACACTTTCTGTATTAGCTTTTGCGACTTTATTACCAGGTTTTGGTGAATATGTAGTCACTTTTGGGTTGATTATTTTTGCTTTTACAACGATAGTCGGCTGGAGTTTTTATGGCGAAAAAAGTATTTATTTTTTATTAGGTCAAAGAGCAATTTTACCTTTTAGAATATTATGGATTTTGGTCATACCTTTAGGCTCAGTTGTTGATTTAAAATTTATCTGGCTATTAGCGGATACCTTAAATGCATTAATGGCAATTCCTAACCTGATTGCGATATTATTATTAAGTCCAGTTGTATTTAGCCTGACTAAGAAATATATGAAATAAAAAGAGTTTGGGGTCGGAGTCAAAGATAGTTTGTTCGTAACATTAACTTATTGTTATTTATAAACATTGAAAGCTAAGTTTATTTTAATAGTAAATTGACTCCGACCCCGGGTGACTAATAACTAGCGACTAATGACTACCAACTTCTAACGACTAACGACTAACAATTGAACTTATGGTTTTTGTAGAATCTATATCAGAAGATCACGATACGCCGTCAACACGTTTTCTGGCTTTAATGAGTCAACTTCATCAGCAGCATTATTCTGACGATGATTTGGATATATTACGTAAGGCTTATGAGTTTGCCAATATCGCTCATAGAGAACAATCTCGCGTATCCGGTGAACCTTATGTATTTCATGTGATATCCGTTGCTGAAATATTGGTATCGATTAAAATGGATATCAAGTCTATTGCAGCTTCCTTATTACATGATGTATTAGAAGATACTGAAGTCACGTATGATGAATTGTGTGAGAACTTTGATGTTGAAATAGCTGATTTGGTTAAAAGTGTTACTAAAATTAAGCATGTGTCCAGCTTGTCGCCAAGCACAGCGCTAAATGTCAATGAAACGCCTCATAAAGGCCATATGAAACACGACCTGCGATCAGAAAATTTAAGAAAGCTCATTCTGGCTATGGCCAAAGATATTCGTGTTGTGATGATTAAATTAGCCGATCGACTTCATAATATGAGAACGCTAAATCACCTTCCTAAAGCTAAACAACTTGTTATCGCCAAAGAAACGGAAGAAGTGTACGCACCGCTTGCTAATCGCTTAGGGATCTGGCAGTTAAAATGGGAATTGGAAGATCTGGCTTTTCGTTATTTACATCCTGAACAGTATAAATCAGTTGCCAGTCACTTATCTCAGCGTAAAGTTGATCGTGACCGATATATTAAAGATGTGCTTAAACTTATTCGTGAAGAATTAGAAAAGAATTATATTGTTGCTGAGGTTAGTGGACGTTCCAAACATATTTATAGTATCTGGAAAAAGATGCAAAATAAAAATCTGGGTTTTCATCAGTTGTATGATCTCAGTGCGATTCGTATACTCGTTGATACGGTGAAAGATTGTTATCATGCTTTGGGTGTCGTTCATATGCTATGGAAACATATTCCAATGGAGTTCGATGACTATATAGCAACGCCTAAGGGCAATAATTACCAATCGATTCATACCGCGGTGACGGGGCCACAAGAGAAAACACTGGAAATTCAAATTCGAACGCATGAAATGCATAAACATGCAGAATTTGGTGTTGCTGCACATTGGCGATATAAAGAGGGTGGGTCACAAAACGCTCAGTATGAACAAAAGATTGCCTGGTTAAGGCAGGTTCTTGAGTGGAAAGATGAACAGGATGCGGGTGATTTTATTGATCGCTTTAAGTCTGAAGTTTTCCAGGATAGGGTCTATGTTCTTACCCCTGCAGGTGAATTAGTCGATTTACCTAAAGGTGCAACGCCACTGGATTTTGCTTTTTATGTGCATACAGAAATTGGGGCCACCTGTATTGGAGCTAAAGTCAATGGACGTATCGTACCTTTAACCTATGAGCTTCATAATGGTGAACAAGTCGAAGTTCTAAACAAGAAAAATCGTATTCCAAGTAGGGACTGGTTAAACCCTCATTTAGGATATTTAAAAACAGCACGTGCTCGTTCTAAAGTGAAAAGCTGGTTTAAGCAGCAAAATCATGAATTAAATGTGACCGATGGTAAACACATTCTCGAAAAAGAATTACAACGTCTTGCAGTACATAATGTTTCTTATGAGAAAATCAGTCAGAAGTTTGATCTACAGTCTGAAGAAGAGCTATTTGTTAATATAGGTCGAGGTGATATTACTTCCGGTCAAATAGCCGGCGCAATTGAACGCATGGGTTTAAAAAACAATCAGAACCCACCGCCTGATTTTCCAAGTCCTGTTCAGCAGGCAATTGATTTTAATCTGGATTTAAAACAGGCTAATGAAAAGTCTAAACATCGGGATAATCATGCCAGTGAAGTTACAATTGAGGGCGTAGATAATGTTTTATCGCAAATAGCCCATTGTTGTTCTCCGGTGCCGGGTGATGAAATTGTCGGTTATATTACAAAATCTCGTGGTATTAGTATTCACAGAACGGATTGTCATAATATTGTTGAAATGAGTCGTGAGCAGAGTCAGCGTTTGATTGATGTCCAATGGAATGAACAACACTCATCAGCTTATAGTGTTGATATTGAAGTGATTGCAATAGATCGCCAGGGCTTGTTGAGAGATATAACAACTGTTCTGGCTAATTCGGAAATTAATTTATTGTCAGTGAGTTCGATTTCAAATAAATCGGATATGACGGCTAAACTTAAATTAACGATTGAAATTATGGGGATTGAGCAATTGAGTAGTGCTTTGAATAAATTGGCTCAGGTATCTAACGTTATTGAATCTTATAGGATTCATGAGTGAGTGTGTAATACCAATCATTTAAATTGCTAAATGTGAAAGGGCTGTAAACTCGCTTCGCTCAAACAGTACAGACCTTTCACATTGATCAATCTAAACAATTGATATTATTTTGATTGGCTGGTGCTAATTATTAATTTAAACTCATGGTCTTACATAAAGTGGTGTGGCTACAAAATTATGAAGCAAGGAAAATTCATAACAATAGAAGGTTCTGAAGGGGCGGGAAAAACGACCCAAATCAATAATATAAAGGACTTTCTTGATAAACAGGATATTGAAGTAATTACGACTAGGGAACCTGGTGGAACGCTCATATCTGAAAAAATTCGTGAGATTTTATTGGATAACAATAATACCGAACTTTGTACTGATGCTGAGATGTTATTAGTTTTTGCTGCTCGTAGTCAGCATCTTCATGAATTGATATTGCCAGCAATTGAACAAGGCAAATGGGTCATTAGTGATCGCTTTACCGATTCCAGTTTTGCTTATCAGGGTTATGCGCGTGGTTTATCTTTAGAGCGCATAAAAGTTTTAAAGCAATGGGTTCAGGGAGATTATAACCCGGATTTAACTTTGTTATTTGATTTACCTGTTGAAGTTGGTATGGCCAGGGCGAAAAAGAGAGGTCCCAGCGATCGTTTTGAACAGGAAAAATTAGATTTTTTTGAAAGAGTCAGACAGGGATTTTTATCTATGTCGTACTTGGAAAGTGATCGCTATGAAGTAATTGATGCTCAACAAACAGAGTTACAAGTCTCAGAGCAAGTACTCAAGATCATTAAAAGATTTTTAAAATAGAGTTAATAATTTAAATTAGATAGTTTGTTTATTTACTTGATTTCTACCATTATTTTTGGATATGTATAATTGTTTATCAGCTAAAGCAATAACATCTTCTAGGGCAATATTATATGGGTTTTCAAGCGTGCATAAGCCAATAGAAATTGATGCATGAATCTCTTTGTTATTAAAAACTAATTTTTGATTTGCAATTGCCAGCCGAATTCTTTCTGCCAATTCAGATGATTTTTCATGGGCAACGCCTTTGAGAAAAATAATAAATTCTTCTCCACCATAACGTCCTAATAAGTCATTATCTCTTATTTGTTGCTGCATAAGGCTTGCCGTTTCCTTAAGTACATAATCACCACCTTGATGGCCATAACTATCATTGATTCGTTTAAAATGATCGATATCCATCATAATAATGGAGATGGGCATATGCTTTATTTGAGCATATGAAAACTCTTCAGATGCTCGTTTCATAAACCACGATCGATTAGAAATTTGTGTTAAAACATCGATAGTTGCTGCTTGATAAAGTTCTTTTTCAGCATTCAGTTGTGTTTCTGATTTAAGAGATAAAACCAGCATTGAATTACCAATATTGACTACAGTACCGGGTACGACACTAACATCTTTTATTTTATTTTCATCAATATAGGAACCATTTTTAGAATTTAGATCTTCAATATGAAAGGTGTCATTTTCGTAGTTTATAAGTAAATGAGTACGTGAAATCATTTCATCTTGTACCCTGCAATCAACATTATTACCACGACCTAAGGTAACTGGCTTACCACGATCTAAGCTATCAGGTTTATCAATAATAAAATTCTTGCCTTTGTCCTTGCCTGAGATAACAGAAATTACAGGCTTAAGTTCAGTCGTGTCAATTTCACCACTGATAGCATCCAGGCTATCAGCTAAATTTTTGTTTAAAACAATTGTCGTATCGTTATTCATTGATTTATCGGTTTTAGGTAATGCACTTATTACTAAAATTCAGGTATCATTATATTGTAACGGTATCTTCATAAAATAAAAATGACTAATCAAACTATTCTTTCCTGGTTTAAACCAACGTGGCAACAATTGCCATTAATAGACAAAGCAAACTTTCCCCAATCAGTTTTATTGACTGGCAAACAGGGTATTGGGCGTAATCAGTTTATTTCACAATTGATTCAATTGTTATTATGTCAATCTGTAAAGACCTCAGAAGAAGGTCAGGCGTTAGCTTGTGGCCAATGTCAGTCCTGCCATTTGTTTACTTCTAATAACCATGCTGATTTTTATCAATTAAAACGTTTAGAAAATAAACAGACTTTAGGTGTGGATCAAGTTCGTTCGGTAATCGACTGGGTAGAATTAACGACAACTTTAAATCATGGTAAGGTTCTGTTTATAGCAGAAGCAGAGAAATTATCCATCAGTGCCAGTAATGCTATTTTAAAAACATTGGAGGAACCGCCTGAAAACACCACTATTATTTTATTGAGTGAATATGAAAAACAGGTATTGCCAACGATTCGCAGTCGATGTGTTCATTACCTTTTACCAAGCCCGGATACTCATCAGGCACGTGAGTTTTTAACTAACTGGTACACGAATGCGAAGATTGAGATTGATTCCACGCAAATCGATGTGCTTCTTAAGATATGTCAAAATGCACCGTTTGATGCAATCGATTTAACAAATTCCAATAAGTTAGAACAAAGAAAGGCAATACTCAATGCTATGAAAATAATTGCCCTAAGTAATGGTTCGCCCGTTCATGAAGCAAAAGAATTAATGAAGTTGATGAAAAAAGAACCTTTAGATTATATCTTTTACTGCTTTTTTACGATGATTATTGATATTTTAAAATTACAGAATTTAGGTAATCATAAGCATGTGCTAAATATTGATTATTTTAATGAGTTAAACGCTTTTTCTAATTTGATATCTCAATATAGGCAAAAAAGCCAAATATTTTCTATTTATGATGAGTTGCAAAGATATTTTGAAATGACTGTCAATCCTCTTAATGCTCAATTACTATTGGAATCCTATCTAATTAAATGGAAAAATTGTTGTTTAAACAGTTAATATGATCTAAAGTAATATCAATATCGCCGGTCGGAGTCAATTTACTTATTAATATAAAAGTAGCATGAAATAATTATAAATAACAACTTGTGATGTTTTAAATAATAAAGAGTCGTCAACCAAAAAATATTTTTTGCCTGTTTTCTATAAATAACTAAAAAGTAAGGGAAAAAATT
>JADGAU010000124.1 GCA_015231865.1 Gammaproteobacteria bacterium
GATGTTCCAGGATAAGGTGTGGCAATAGAAAATTGTGCAGAATCACAGGGTAGCTCACAGGCTAGTTTAATAGTATTTTCTATGGTTTCATGTGTATCATTAGGTAAGCCAAATGTAAATGTTAAATGAACTTTTATCCCCATTGCCTTGGTTCGTTTAATTCCTTCAATAACTCGGCTTATCTCAATTCGCTTGTTTATATCATCCAGATTTGTCTGATCCGCTGATTCAACGCCGTATTTAATAGAAAATAAACCAGCTTCTTTTAAAGCAGTTAGTTGCGAATCATCCATTAAATCGGCTCTCCCCATAGTTCCCCAGCGGTATTTATTGAGCCCTTTTTGGGTGATTAGATTTGCCAGTTTGATAACATGTTTACGATTAATATTTACTGTATCATCATCGATATAAAAACTTTTATATATACCTGTTTTTAAATTGGTTTCTATTTCATCAACAATATCTTCCGGGCTACGGGTACGATATTTTGAACTGCGCATAAACATTTGTGGCCAGACACAGAAAATACAACCATAGGGGCAGCCACGAGAAGCAATTAATTGAAATTGAGGATGAGGTAGTCCTCCAACACTATCAAAATAGTTTTTTGCTGGCAGTCCATCCCCCCTTTCTGGCCATGGCAATTCATCCAGAGCAATTAATTCGCCCTTATCGTTTTTATAAAATTGATTATCCTGCTGATAAATTAAATTATTAATTTGGGTAAAATCAGGATGTTTATTTTCAAGTTCCTGAATTAATGATAGTAATGGAGGTTCGTACTCACCATAAATAAGAAAATTCACATCAGAATGTTTTTGTAAGAATTCTGGTTGATCAAGCTCGAAATGCAATCCTGTTAGAACAACGATTAGTTCAGGATTATGAGATTTTAGTTGCTGAATAACAGCAAGATCATTATCTAATGTAGCAGTCGCTGTTTCCACAATAAAAATATCAGGCTTAAATTCCTGGGCAAATTTAAAGAAGTGTTCATAGGTTTCTCCTAATGTAATCGAATCTCGCGTATAAGCTTCAAAACCGTGTTTCTTTAATAATGCACCTGCAGTTGCCAACCAAAATGGAAATGGCGCATAACCAACTGTTAAATCAGGGACAATTCCATCGACGGCAGTATGATTGTAGTATTCAAACGTATGAGGCCAACGTGAACCCGCTCTAACACCACGCCATCCAGGCTTATTGTTAAAGGGTTCTTTGTACCATGGTAAATTGGAAAGTAATATGCGCATAAGATATTATTCTTGTTATATTCTATATATTAGCGGACAAATAGTGACTATGTTAAGCATAAGTATGTTATTTCACAACTTGTTCTATTTATAATGTTCATTATAAATCCATTCTGGCATTATAGTTATATAGTCTGTTTGAGAATTTAATTGATTCTTTTTAAGAAAACTTTCAATTTCTTTAAAATAGTTTGAAGCAATTATAATAAAGTAGTTAATGAGTGTATCATGATTTGGTGCTAGCACCTGAATCATTCTTCCGATATTTCCCCATTTGTTTTTATCAGTATCAAAAAATGCGTCTGGAATACATCCATTAAGGATAAAAGCATTTGCAACCATTTGTCCAAAGGCTCCAGCCCCATAAATAGCAATTTTTTTATTAGAACTTAGTGCCTGATTTATTGTTGCTATAAAGTGATTTGTGTTATCTGAACTTAACTGTAATATATCATTACAAATGGTATCAATTTGCTTTTGTAATTCTGATGATATTGCTTGTCTTGTCTTACTATGAATAGCAATATTAGTTCGGAAAAGTTTCCGGTGCAAGGGGTCTGTAGCATAGTGAATCCACTTGGCAATAAACATTCTGGTCTTTACTGAGCCATCTGATAATTGAAATCTTTCATTATCAGATAATTGTAGAGAGGCTAGTATTTTTTCATTAGAATTTTCGTAAACGTAAACATCCCGAAAGTCAGCATGACAACACCGATAAATATAGTCTAGATCAGGTGTCCAATACATAAGAATATCGTTTTTTGGAGAAAGCATCATGGGGTGAAGCCTAAATGCACGAATAATATAATCATTGCTATCCGGGATTTGCCAGGCAATATAGTCCACACCCATGGAAAAATAATTTTCATTCCATTGATGCTTGGTAATTTCATTATGTAAATGATTTAGACATAAGTTGCTAAACTCCCTGGGATTGTTTAATGGTGGGGTATTTGACAGTTCTTCAAGAAATGTTTCAGCATTTACAGGAATTCCATAAGCAAGCACGTATCGGTAACCCACCTCATATAATTTTATTAAATCGTTAAAGGTATTTTCAGGATATAAAGTGTCGGGTTGAACAGTAATGATAATGGCATCAGCGTTTATTGCATCCAGACGAGCCTGTTCATATAAACGGGTCAAAATTAACAGTTTGGGGAGATTTTTATCAATTGTATTGCTATGAATAGCAACATTAAATCTTTTTTTAAGTGTTGCTAATATTGATTTGTTAGCAATAGTTTGTCGATCATCTTCCAGTGTATAAAATTGTATAGATACCGTATGTCGCAGTCCTTCAATATTGTTTAGGTCTTTCGATTTAAGATAATAAGGAAGTAATCTGTCAAAAAACAAATCAATATAAACTTTATTCCATACAGGACAGACAAGGTGAAAGTTCAAAATAATTCACTCATGGTTATTCGGTTGAAAATGAGCTGAACAGATATAGATAGGACATCTTGCTGAAAAGTGTTGCCGCTCTGTGATGCATGGCTTGTTGTGATTTAATATCATTTGAGCATCCAATAACCAGAACAGGCTGCTCTTTAAATTTATCAATATTGGCTCGTTGAAGGCCAAAACAGGGTTCAATATTTTCATTTAAATTATCATCAATAAAAAACAGATTATCGCGGTTTAGTTCATCAATAAATGCAGCCAGCAGTGAACGAAAATATAAACCTGCACCAAAGAAAATAATAATGCCACCCATATTAGACTGTTTAATCAAGGCAGACTTGAAATCGTACAATTTTTTATTAAAATCATGAAAAAAAAGAGATAACTGTTTCAACTGTTGTGATAAATCAAAGGTTTCTGATAAATACGTTTGCGGCAATTTGTTTTGTAAAATAACACTTAAAAAGTGTTCATGATGCCAGGTGATAATGGACCAGCCCTTAAATAGTTTTAGTAAGGTATGGATAGAATAATGGCTGACATGATCCGGAATAAAGTCTTCCAGTGAATATTCTGTAATACGCTCTAAGGAAGGAACTTCAATATAGACGTAACCACCAGCTTTAACATAGGTTTTTAGATTGTTTACTGCTTTTATTGGATCAACTATATGCTCAAAGGTTTGTTTCATCAGGATAACATCAAATTGACCATGGCTACTTGGCTGTAAAATAGAAGCAATTTTGGTTGGAACTTTGGCATCTGGTTGTTCACAAGGTTCCAGACCGACTACTTGAGCACCGGTTTGTTGTTTCAGTAAATACAGAAAGTCTCCCCTATCAGAGCCAAACTCAGCTACTTTTGTCTGTGGCCCGATATTAATATAGTGGGTAACAAAATCTAGTGCATCCAGTGTTTTTGGATCACGACGAGGAAAATCAAATTGATTACTTTGTTGATAGTTTTGATATAATTTATTTATCGCTTCCTGATATGTTTTGGTATAGGCGCTTTTCTGAAACACAAAGCTACAATTATGGCATAAAGCAACACTATATTTTTCTACTGATGCACTGCCGCTGGTAAAAAATGCATGCGGTTTGTTTAAGACTTCTTTGATTTGTGAACTGCCACAAATAGGGCAGTTTACGTAATAATTTAATTGATTAGTCATAACAAACCTTGCATATATCAGGTAGTTTACCTTCAATATGTGCATTTCTAAATGCCTGCATTTTTTTACCATTCCAGATTTCATTAAAGTTACTATAAGCCCCAAAGTTAAATAATGCCGGATCAGCTATAATACAGCAGGGAACGATTTCAGCTTCAGAAGATAATAATATTCTTTCAAAGGGCCAAAAACAGATATTATTTTGATTAAAACGGTCGGTGGCATGCCAGAAAGACAGATTTAAATCAATTTCCTTAGCTTTTGCTAATAAATGATCAATCCATTGCTGAGTAATAATCTGGCTAACACGATTATTCTTGATATTGTTATTTAATTGATCATGACCATCCCATTCTCTAAGCTCCATGCTTAAGGTCAAACGCTTAAACCCGGCATTTTTTGCCAGATATAAGAAATCTTCCGCTTCATCAATATTGCTTTCCTGTAGTACAGACCACATACGTGTATCATCTCTACCCATATCATCACAATAACCATTTAATAATTGGCAATTTTTTATGATTTGATTAAAGTCAGAATCTAGCCGGATTTGTTCTTGTGTTTGTTTGCTAGCGCCATCAATACTGACTTGTATTTCACCCACATTGGCATCAATTATGCGCTTATAATTATCACGGCGATGTAAGATAGAACCATTAGTTGTCGTTCTTACCCAGATATATCTATCTGTAGCATATTTAACCATATCGACAAAGGCTCTTTGCATAAAGGGCTCACCAAGACCTTGCATTTTAATTTCCACCAGGCCTATTTGTTCATCAATAAAGTTTTTAAACTCATCGGGCGTTAAGTCTCTGGCTCTTTTCTGGTTTTCAAAAGTGCTGACCAGACAATGGCTACAACGGAAATTACAGCGGCTGATATTTTCTATATCTGCCTTAACCGGAAGATAGTCAAGTATGGTTGTTTTTTCTGATTGCTGATATTTTAACCAGTTTTTTTTTCTTTTCGGATAATGCTTAAAGCCATCCTCTAGCATTTGGTCATAGCGTTGTTTATCAGGTTTAGGCACTGGAAAAACGAGTTTATTACTCATCTGAACTCCTTTAATTTATAACAAGGATATGGTTTTAAATTCATAAAAATTTTGCCTGTACGCACAGTTCATCATATTCATGAAATTCAATTTCAATACCATCCGGATCCTGAATGGTTAATTGCAGTGTTTTATCGGTTCGTCCGCGTTTAATTTCCGTATTGATATTCATAGTTTTTAACTGTTTAGCCAGACTGCTCAGACTTTTTACCTGAAAGCAAAAATGGCGGATAATCTGAGATCTGTCTTGCTTTGGATAGTTGTTTTCGGATAAAAAAACTTCCAGAAACATGCCGGGTGCAATCAGCAGTAACACACCATATAAAAAATTATTGGGAGCACGAAATTCATGGACTACTCGGGTCGATAGTAATTGATGATAAAAATCTATGCTTTGCTGTAAGTCAAAAACTTCAATACAGACATGGGAATATTGGAGAATATTATCCTTAGTCATTATTTATAACCATCTAACTTCCGGCAGTATAGAAATAAAGCGCCATCCGCGTTTTACTAATTCGGCATGTCTGGCAAGTATTCTGTCTGCATAGCGCCAGGCAAGAATAATAACTATCTGTGCTTCGGTATCATACATGGTGTCCGAGTGCTGAACAGGAATAATATGCTGCTGTGAAAAAATACTGTCAACGACCGGGCTGTCATCATACATGACGGTCAGTCGTTGGCCGAGTTTTAACTGGTGTAGCAGAGTAATTGAGCCAACTGAGGCACCAAAGGTAGATACCTTTAACGGGCTGGTACTAATTATTTGATTTACTTCACTGGCACAGCTATTAATCCATTGTTTAAATTGTTCAATGCCATTGTTACTGCTCAGACGACTTTCCTGTTCTGTAAATTCTGCCAGAGAGGTTGAAATATTCTGTGAACCTTCACAGAGCTGTACCCAGCCTCTGATTGAGCCACCTTTTTTATGAATTTTCTGGACATCATAAAGTGTCATAGCGAGTGAATCAAAAAACTTTACCAGTGGTGAGACCATAAAATAAGACAGGTGCTCATGGTAAATTGTATCCAATAGCTTGTCCTGGATAACATCATAGCCATAGGAGGTTTCAAATACAAAGTGACTATTTGTAGCTATCAGCATTTTGATGGCTTCAGCAAAGGGTTTTACATCATCAATATTGGCAATAGTATTATTGGCGACTACAAGGTCGGCTTTGCCATACTTATTGACAATAAAATTAGCAACGTCAGTATTAAAGAAGTCATCAATAGTTTCCACACCATCAGCGGTAGCCTGTCTGGCAATTTCTCTTGCCGGATCAATACCCAGCACTTTCATACCCTGTGCCTTAAAGGCTTTGAGTAAGGTTCCATCATTGCTGCCAATCTCTATCACCAGAGAATTTGGAGCTAATTGCAAACGTTCAATACAGTCTTTAGCATAAGTAATAAAGTGTTCCGGTAAGCCAGGTGATACTGTCGTCTTATATTTAAAATTTCGATATTGAAACTCCGGTTTGATCATATCCAGCAACTGGATGTGCTGACAGTTTTGACATTGATACAGATCGATTGGAGCATAGTTAATATTCTCGGTATCATATTCATTCAGGCTGCCAATATTAGGTGTCACTACCGGAATTTTTTCCAGCGGTAAAACCAGAGGAATATCCTTGCTGCCACATAGTCGGCAGGTATTTCTGGTATAGTGAACATTCTCATCTGTTGTCATAATTATCCCTTGTAAAAACGCCAAATTTGTTCGATTAATCTCATATCTTCCAGGCTATCTTCACCACTGTTTAAAGTATTTTTATTATTATTGAGTATTGTATCGATAAAATAAAGTGCCTGATTTTGAAAGGCCCAGGTGTGATCAGGATATGTTAATGCTTCTTTGTTACCATCTTTTAGTACATAGACCCTGGCGGTATTATTTTTATCCAGCGGTGCCGGTAACTGTATTAGTAAACTGGCTGATTTAAAATTAATCTGAATGCCTTCAGTCCAGGCGCTTGAGTCTTGTTCAATAAAGTCATATGAAATATTGATATTATTGGCAGTCATTAATAAAGCATAGGTACTTTCACCAAAATTGGCACTTTGTAACTGATGTTTGCCATCAATTAAATATCGTACCAGATTAATATCGTGACAAAAGACATTCAGGAACCAGGCGTAACGTTCATGAAGCTGCGGTTCAAGCCAGTCCGGTGCAATGGGCCATAACACAAGTCCATCCGGACGGTTTTCATCTGTCATTAAGAAATCATGGCCTTGCTGATAGCCGGGGGCAAAATTACCCCCATAAGAATAACAATGGACACTTTGTAAGTCTCCCCAATAGCCTTCATTAATGGCTTCTCTTATTAATTGTCGGGCAAAAATAACGCCCGGATCATAGCGTTTCATATAGCCGACAGAATAGATCAAATTATTCTTTCTGGCTGCTTCAACCAGCTGAATGGACTGTTCAAGCGTATGTGCCATGGGTTTTTCTGATAAGACATGTTTGCCGGCATTAAGTGCATCCAGAACAATTTGACCGGTTGCATGACGTCTGGTGACAACAGCAACAGCATTAATATCAGGATTTTTTAATAATTCCAGGTGATTGGGATAATAATTAGCTATATTCTGTTTGCTTAAAACCTCTTTTCCTAATTGTTCCCTTAGCTCGGCAAGCCCGGTCAGGCTGCATGAGGATATTTGCTGATAGCAAAACATATGTGCCAGTTGACCTATCATACCTGCACCGATAAAGCCCATACCAATTGTTAACTGATCATCTTTAATCATATTTATTGTTTACTGCCATTGACGGCCTGATCAATAAAGTCTGCAATCTGTTGTTGTGGCTTATTCTGGCGATACCACTGCTGGAATTCTAAAACAGATTGTTTCATCATGTTCAAATCCACTTCAGAAATGGTTTTTGCTATTGTATCAACATCATTGTGTTTAACACAAATTGCCACATTGAAGGGTGAAAAAAACTGATTAGCCAGCTTATTTTCCTGATTGATAATAATTGGTAAGCCAGCACTTAAATAGCTGATTAAGCGGGCATGTAACATGGATGATAATTGATAATCGTAGGCCTCTAGTACCGGTTGATTTAGATTAATCAGGCCCAGTCCAAAATCAAATCCGGAAATAGCCTGCAAGAGTTCATTGCCGGGTATAAAACCATGATGATAAAAGTTTTCAGGGTAGTTTGCAGCTAGTTCAGCGTAGGGATCAGTATTGCCTTTTGGTTTGGTACTGGTAAACAAGTGCAGTACAAAACCTTGTTGAATCAAACTCTGGAAGATATCTGCATACCATGATGAGGTAAAAAAAGGATTAACTTCCGGTTCGTTTATATATTCGACAGAACCGAGCAAACAGATATGTTTTTTACGATCCAGTTTTGTTGGTGAAAAAATAAAGTTTTCGGGACGTACAAAGCCATAAGAAAAATGTGTTTTTCTATTATCCAGAGACAGGACATCCTGATCATAAGGACCGGTAAAATTACTGACAATGG
>JADGAU010000125.1 GCA_015231865.1 Gammaproteobacteria bacterium
TTATTAAATAGGGTTTTAGTAATTTGTTCTCTTTTCATTCATTTATCTCAATCTATATTTAATATATATCATACATATATATGGTATGTCAATAGTTTTTTATTTTTTTTTATTCTAACCTATTTTTTAATTATTAAATTTACTTCGAAGATGAACCAAAACTTCCATGAGATCTTCTACCGATCCTATAAGCGTCTGATGACTCACCTTCAATTTCACGGTTTCTTAATGTGTTTCTTTTTTTGGCTTCAGATAGAGTATATCGACCCACAACAGTATTGACTGCGTAAGGAAAATACAGTTTATATTTTCCAGATATTTCTAAGCTTTCAAATACTTTTTCTGGAATTTGTGTTTTAACTAAATTATTAAAATAATTTTCTAAGCAATCATGGCATATAAAGCACTTCGACTTTCTATTAACTGGGTGTATAAAAATTTTCCCAAGCACTCTTCGATTGCATAAAGCGCATGGCCTAAGTTTTTTCTTTTTGTCTTTTAGGTTTTTGTTATGATCAGGTATCGCCCACTGGTTATTTCCTGTTTAATAAATGACTCCCAGTGCTCACCTAATGTTAAACTGGTATTAGCCATATCGCCTCCAAATATTCAATATTACTATATATGAATATATCATATTCAAAACTAAAAAAATAAAACAGATTTCTAAAATAAAATTATCGTTTACTTTATCAAATTTTAATTTAACTATATTACTAATTATAAGAATTATTTGGGTAGGAAAATATTTGTTCAAAATAAATTTTGAGTTGAAAAGCCATAAACAATATTTTATACTAAATTATTATTAGTTCTTGTACACCACATAGTACAAGATATAGTACACCGTTTTAGAAAGTCGCTTTTCTTTAATATCAGTAGGTTACGACAAAAGGGGTTAACCCCCCCCCTCTTCGCCAGTTCAATATTTTTTGGTAAAAATGTGAAAAAATCTCAGAAAATCAAAATAACCGTTTTTCAATTATTTATTACTCCATTTCCTTGTGCAATAATTGAGAGACCTTTTCCATTTTCTCAAGTTGTCTACAAAACCACACTGAAACTGTACTCAAATTAAGCACTTATAATCAGAGCAATATCACTCACTTGATCAATGAGCTTGATTACATTACTGGCTTTAGCATCATCAAATACAACAAAAATATTTGCTCATATATTAGTGCCTGTATATGGTCGCTATCTTCGTTATTTTTTACTACCAATGGGTGGCTCAAGAATTTAAGTGTGTATCAAAAAACTTAGGACTCTCCTTAAATCTCATCCAAAATGTGGTCAATAAAGCCGAGAAAAGGTATTATCGTTGGCAAAAAATGGAAAAGCGCTATTCTCTCATTATCGGCTTGGCTTTTCTGCTGATAGCTATGTTTTTCACATATATTAGTGGCCCTAGATCTTGGCCATCACTTATGTTTTTTTCATTTTCAGTATTAATATTGATCTTTTTTATAGCAAAATTACTTCCGGAACGAAAGAAAAAAAATCCAAGCTGTCACGATAGCTTTTCCTCAAATAAAAATATTATCCCAATCAGAAAGTCCAAAAGCAGAATAAACGATGAAAAAATTTATCATTGAAGAAGTTACATCCTCTACTTCCACAAAGCTGATAAAACAATATCTAAAAAATTATGAATGTGTGACTCAAGAGCACAACTACGGTGAACATACAGTTTTTCAATCCGAAATAAAGGAGTATGTTAAAGCAGCTTATTTCAATTTAAAGCTATCAGGCCCCTGCCAGGAAAATGCCAATAAATTTCTTGAAAATCGTATGATTTCTTCTCATTTTTATGTTCCTCAACTAAATAGTTTACTTATTGAAGAATTTGTTCCAAACACGGGGAGCTTATTTGATATTATTGTTTATCAAATAAGCTTATATACAGGGGAAAGCTGCCGCCTAGACTTAGAGGGCTATCGCATCAAAGGGGTTCGTACTTCCACGGCTGAATTGATCGTGAGCTTAGAACAATCAGTTCAATGGGAATGGGCGCTTTTTGATCTTCTCAGCGGCACAAGAAGAGCTGTATTTAAGGGTGGATATCAATTTTATCAATCGGCCGATGGAAATCTTTTTTTCCCTTTAGATAGTTCATCTCAAATTGCTATGGTGGATCTTTGTAGTGGAAAACAGCTCGATATCAAAAATAAACGACATTTTAGTCGATTTGCGACTAAAGTGAAGATTTTATATACGATTCACTTTGATCCAGAACAGCCTAGTCTATTTATGATTTTAATGAAACAACAAGATCTTTCTTTTGCTTCATTGAAAAATGAAGTGTGTATAAAATTGACTATTACGGACTAATCTGTAAATGATGAGCAAGGATAGGAAAAGGGGATTAATATTGATTTTTCAACCCAGGAAATTATAGATATTACTCGATAAGGTAGAGAATGAGGTAATTATTAAAAACGACGTAGGGTATCAATTATTTTATAAAACGTCTAATAATTGTGTCATGCTGCAGTTGCCACAATATCTAAAGTCCAAGGTAAAAATATAAATCAATGTGCTAGAGAAGTTTTAGATAAAGCTGCTTATGTTTGAAATGATTGAATAATGCTTTAACCTAAAAACGGCAGTTAAAACTAGTTAATATGACACACCTGCCCCAATTTATGTAATGTTAAAATAATTAGTACTTCAGATATTTATAAATTTAATAATTCTTCTTCAATCATATCTAATATCTTTTGATCAATCATAAGTTCTTCTGCTGCATTTTCAAACATAAGCATGCATTCAGGAGAATATTGATTACTTCCACCTGAGATTACTTTATGATTAAGATAATTAGCTAGTTTGAGTACGGCTGCAATTGTAACCGTTTCATGATCGACTTCATATTTGTACACACCATAAATATGATGATGTAGATAAATAGCATTACAGACTTCATTGGGCAAACCCCATTTTTTTGCCAATAGTACCCCGATGCCTGAATGTGTGACGTCATAAAGCTCTTTTTCATGCAAGGGAAAAGTCGCCGGATGGCTTTCATATTTATCAAATAATTCCATATATTCTGGGTAGATACTTGCTATAACGAGAGCGCCTGCATCATGAAATAATCCTGCCAGGTAAAACAAACCATGTTGTTTATTTTCAATCTCTCTTCCGATTAACTCTGCAATAATTCCAACATAATGAGAATGTTCTGATATTTGTTCAAAGCCTCTAATTGATGAAGTTAAAGCAAATTTATAAGCAGGATTAATAATCATATCTTTCAAATTTACTAATCCAAGTAAGGAAATAGCATGTTCAATAGACGATACTTCTTCTTTAAGTCCATATAAGGGTGAATTAATATTTTTTAAGACAGAAGAGGCAAGCCCTATATCTTGAGATATCCATCGAATTATTTTCTTAGTATCTGGTACATCAAGTGATAATTCAGATTTAAGATCGACTAAAAGCTGTGGAGGAGATGGTATATCCGTTTTATGGATAAGAGCTAATGAGTGCCTTAGTTCATTTTCGTCTATTAAGTTTTTAATTCCCATGAGTATACTCAAAAAACATAAAATACATATTTTATTATATACCAATATAATGATATATAAATATCTCTAATGTCCAGATAGCGACACTTGGAGATATTGAACTCAAATTAATGTTCTGTGATTTGTACTGTCTGATTAAAGCTTAAAGAATAGAAACAGCCATATATTATTTAGAAATTCTTTAACATATCAATAACTTTGGGGTGAATTTCCTTTAATTCAGATAGTAGTTCCTCTAAACCAGAAAAGTCACCTTCTTTTGCTTTAGATTCAATATTAGCACAAATACCAGATATACTTAAAACGCACATATTACTACTACTTCCTTTTAAAGTATGAGAGGCAACTCTTAAAGCCTCTGCATCCTGACTAGCAATTGTTGATTCAATTGTATTGACCAAAGTTGTTGAGTCATCCACAAACATGCTGACCAACATATCAAACTCATCATCCATTATTTCTTTTAATTGTTCTAAATCTTCAGTTGAGATCAAATCGCTCATTTTATATCCTTCAGTAATATCTATTTTACTTTAATTCTTACTCTAATAAGGTGTCAATTCTTGGACAAGCTCCTAGCTAGAATTTAAAAACACATTCTACCTTGTTTCCCTTATTGTTAAATTCTACTGATTCACAGAAATTAACCAATAGAGGATAACCTCTACCGCAATATCCTTCATTTTCACATAAATTGAATTTTTTTAATTTTGAAACATCAAAACCTGCGCCAGTGTCCTCTATATCAATAGTTAAGATACTATTATTATCAATAACCGTATTTTTTAAGTTAAGAAATATTGTCCCCGCTTGCAAAGACTCAAGACCTTTGCTTTTATGCTCATAGAAGTCCATAAATCCGGAAGGAGTCTCTTTTATCGATGAATCTAAGCCCAATAGGCCATGATCAATAGCATTACAACATAGCTCCGATAAAATCATATTGACCTGAGTATTTTTCTCTCTTACACCCAAAAAGAAATTGATTAGATAATTGAGTAATGGCAAGGGATCGATTCTTTTTATGATTGTATGTTCTAATTTGAAGCCTATTTCCCAGTCTCCATCAATGACATTCACTTCTGTTTTTGTCTCAGAATGTAAGCCATTGATATAATCAAAATCGCAATCAATAATAGCTAAAGTAATATCATCATTTGCTTCTTGTTCACCCGCGAACTCATCAAGGCTTATCATAACCTGTTCAAGTAGTTCAGCGTTTATTGCACCGCCTTCTATCTGTTTTTCGAAAAGCTTGGTTCCATACATTTCACCATCCGTATTTTCCGCTTCCAAAATACCATCCGTTGACAAAACAATTTTGTCTCCATCAAATATTTCAAATACTGTTGGGGTACTATCAAACTCCTTAGGACCTAATATAGCAAAAGGTAAGTTTGTTGACTGAATTCTTATTGTTTCACCTGTCTTTCTAAGAATATATGCGCCAGGAATTGCACCATTCCATACCTTTAAGACACTATTGATGACATCTAATTCTAAAAAACAAGTCGCTAGAAACATCCCCACAGGTAGTTGATTTTTAAGTTTTAAATTAATTTCACAGCAGATTTCTTCAATGCCATAACTTTTTGAAGACATCGTATAGAATGTTTCTGAAACCGGCAATGCCCCAAGAGCTGCACCTAAACCATGGCCGGTAAAATCGCCGAATAAAATATGCAAACCACCGGAAGGGCGAACCGCGGTTAAAACTACATCGCCATTAAACAGGGAAACTGGAGAAATGTGCGTATGGAAAACATCTTTATCCAAGGCCCCTTTATTCATTAAACTATTAAAAACATTTCTGGCAACTCTTTGTTCTTGCTGCTCTTGAATCTGATGTTTTTCTAGCGCGTCGTGCTGTTCAACAACACGATTATAAAGCTGACTGACTCGTATTAATGCTTCAATTTTTGCATTTAGAATAACCCGGCTGTAGGGCTTTGTTAAAAAGTCATCTCCGCCAACTTCCACACATTTACTCAATGCCTTTTCATCGGTCATTGCCGTCAAAAATATAATAGGTATAAAGCGGGTTGCAAGTTCTTTTATTTTGGCCGTCGCTTCATAGCCATCCATGACTGGCATCATGACGTCCATCAGTATCATACCAGGTTCTTCTGCGAGAAAAACCTCTATTGCCTGTTGACCATTTTCTGCAACCACAGTGTCATAGCCATCTTTCTTTAGATAGGCACTCAACACCAAACGGTTGGTTGCATCATCATCAACTAATAATATTTTCATTGAAGAACTTATAATTCACGAATTAAGACATCAAACTTATCAAGAATATAATAAGTTAGCTAATAAATTATATTGCTGTAATCAAATTAAAAACTGCCCAAAATTGAGGCACGAAATTTAATTTCGATGTTTTTATAGTTATTCTAATGTAAATAATTTGTCAAAATTAGAAACAACTAGTATATCTTTCACATCAGCACTTGCATCTTTTAAAGTAATTCTAGACTTATCACTAGATGCAAATTCTCTAAGAAGCAATAACATACCTAACGCAGAACTATCAATATACTCGGTATTAGACATATCAACTATATAGTTACAAGTCGCACCATCTGTATTTGCATAAGTTTCACGGAAGTCTTTATGACTACTAAAATCAAACCGACCTGTTACTGTAATGGTGACATTACTTCCATTTACACTACTAGAAACTGGCATACTTTTCCTCTTTTTTCTCTATTAAAAAATATAATATATTATTGAAGCTTTAATAAGTTAGAATTACTAACCTAAATTCTACAAATCATTAATACAACATTAAAACAAGATAAGAATAGCTCGAACAAATAACGAATACAAGAATTATAATTGAGCTATTGCATTTTCCTTATTAATTCCACCAATTTTTCTGATATTTTATCCAGTGGCAAAACATGATCGACTCCACCTTCTTTAACAGCTGCGCCTGGCATACCCCAGACTACACTGCTATTTTCATCTTGCGCAATGCAAGGTGAACCCACATCATGCATTTCTTTCATGCCTTTAGCACCATCATCCCCCATTCCAGTCAGAATTACTCCTATTGCATTGGGTCCGGCTGCATGCACGACTGATCGAAATAACACATCAACTGATGGTTTATGACGATTAACCAATGGTCCATCATTTAACTTACAATAATATCGTGTGCCGCTTTTCTCTACCATTAAATGTTGGTTACCCGGGGCAATATAAACATTCCCCGGTAAAATTTGTTGTCCATCCGCAGCGTGGTGAACAGTCGCTGCGCAATTTTCATTCATTCTTTTAGAAAAAGGCTCACTAAAAGCTGCAGGTATATGCTGAGTAATTAACATGCCCGGAATATCATAAGGCAGCTTCATTAATACTTCTTTTATGGCTTCCGTTCCACCCGTTGATGCGCCTAATGCAATAATTTTCTCGGTTGATTTTAAATGGGTCGAATCGGTTTTTTTATTTAAAATAACATCAGCACTATGTTTCTTATCGACACCAGCATAAGTTGCTTTATTCTTAACACCTTGATATTCACTATATGGCCTAACATTAGCTATCGCAGCTATTTTAACTTTTTCAATTATCTCATCGCGGTATTTTTCTAATTCATCAATTACATCTACTTTCGGCTTAGGAACAAAATCAACCGCGCCTATCTCCAGCGCCTGTAAAGTAACATTAGCACCTGATTCAGTTAAAGTAGAAATCATAACAACAGGCATTGGACGCAAACGCATTAAATTGCGTAGAAAGGTAATACCATCCATACGGGGCATTTCAATATCTAAAGTCACAACATCCGGCTTTAGTGCTTTAATCTTATCTCTAGCAAATAAAGGATCTTCTGCTGTTCCAACAACATCAATCATTGGATCTGAATTTAATATTTCTGTCAGAATTTTTCTGATTAATGCAGAATCATCAACGATAAGGACTTTAATATTCTTAGCCATCTGTGGTATCGACATTGTTACTCAATTTTAGATAATAACTTACTAAATATATTTTAAAATGACCTGGCATGTAATTTATTATTTTTATTATTTAGTTCTGTTAATCTTTCAAACACCTGATAGATTAACCCCTCCTAATTAGATTGCTCATAAAATAAATACTGGGAAAAAATACTTTTTTATGATTTTTTGTAGTTTATTGTATAACGTTAATAATCCTTTGCAAAGAAGTTAAAGAACTTTATTAGCTTATATTATTCGGCACATGAAAATATTCGAAAAATTATCAGAAATTAGTCATTATTCCCCGTCAAATTTTCGTATAAAGCCAAACATAACGGTTGTCAAATCAGTTATTTTAGAAAAGTTCAATTTCACCAGAAGTAGGGACTTCTTCAATTTGATGCTGATAACTTTCTTCACGTTCAATAAGAGTTTCGTTATGAAGAGATTGTAATTTCTTAACTTTAACTTTACCTGAATTTGGATGATAAACCACTTTCCTGGGGTATACATCGCCGGTATCTTCAGAAATCAAAGATAAATTTTCATTGGCAATATAATCTTCGACAAACTCGACATTGCGTTTACCAACATTGGTCATATTCTTGATAATTTTTCCACCACCAAAAATTTTAACTTCAAGGTTTTCCCTTCTTCCGCCATGCTTAAGAATATCATTAATTAACATTTCCATGGCATAACCACCATAGCGAGTGGCTTCAGACCATGAACTGCCATTTTCTGCATGTTCTTCAATAGACTTTGTGGATTTGGGAAGCATAAAGTGATTCATGCCGCCAATACCAAAAATTTTATCTCTGATACAGGCAGAAACACAGGAACCCAAGACAGTAACAACAACTTCATCTTCACCTGTTACATAGTATTCACCGG
>JADGAU010000126.1 GCA_015231865.1 Gammaproteobacteria bacterium
AATGCAAAGGTGCAATATCAGCAGGAAAAGATGTCTGGTGTTTTTATTTTTTCAACTCAAACTCTATTAGATACGATAGATTTTAAAGTTAATTTAATTTTTAAAAATTGGTTATTAAACTATAACGCTGAGCATCCAGAACCATCTAAAGTACCTGACAGTATTTTAAAGTTTCTAGTCGGCGACTTAGATGATACTGTTCGTCAATTAATTAACCTGAAAATTGGTTATGTTTATTGCTTAGAATGTGATAAAAATGTGCCATATAAAAGTTTGAAAGAAGTAAATTACCCTTTACATGGCGGTTATAATTACGACTACTTAGAATGCCCTGGAAATCATCCATTACTTAGGACTAAAGCTCTACACATTACAGAATTAAGAAAATTATAATAATGAATCAGTAGCTCGGCAATCCCCAATACATAGTATCAATATCGAAACTTAATTCGTTATACTCATCAATGTAATTATTAAATAATTCTTTTGCTTGTGATTCATTTTTAGATTCATAATCTACCTTATGTATCACGACAGAAAAATAATCTTTAATAAAACACGATAAATACAATTTGTTAACTTTGTCAAATACTAAGTATCTTCTAACATCTGCTTGTCTTGTATCAAGCAAAATTAAATCACTTAAGTTGTGATCGGAGGTTGACAGTTTAAAAAAAGTTCCCGTTTTTTCAAGTTTTTGTGTGGTAACTTTTCCATTATCAATTTTGAGTGATATATCATGACCTTCATATATTTTATCACTTTTTAATTTACTGATAAGACTTTCAAGTATTTGGCTCGCAATATAGGCTTCATTATTATTGATATTATTAATATATCTGTCATCCTGTAGCTTACATCGCATATCAATAGTTAGAAAAGAAAGTAGTGAGCAATCATTATTGATTAGTTTTTCTTTTGTTTTTGCTACGCTATCTAAATCGTTGATTAACCCAATGCGGCTTTCTTGTGAGATTTGTGTTACTTGTACAACATCAGTTGAATAAATCTTTGTAGATAAAATTCCCATTTTATACTCCTTTATTTGATGAATTTGACTTAATAAGTTCAAGTAGAACTATATTTTGTAATTTATTTGCTTAATTAATTATAGGTAATTTTTTACTCATAATTTGGCGATGTAAGATCAATTTACTCATTTTTGTGTTGTTGGTTCTTTTTGGCTAGCAGAATTTTCATGTTTAATTACTGATAATACTTGCTCATAGATAGCTTTATTATCTACAACAAGTTGCTTTAATGAATTTGAATAATCAGACTCAAGTTTGATAATCTTTTTTTCTAAATTAGTATTATCTAATTAGTGATTGAAAATGCAGTTCGAGAATAGTTAAACCATACATTCATAAAAAAGCCATTTATGTCAAAGCGTAAATGGAAGCTTTACATCCATGATATGCAATTTGTTTGCTACTAAATGTATGAACTGAAATGACAGCTTCAAATAAATAAATCTATGGAATAATAATATTAAATACGATAATATTTGTCACAAAATACATACTGTTTTTGTGACAAATATTCTTGAGAATTAAATTGCAATCCATTGATAATAAAATAATTAATAGAATCTATGGTTATGGTAGGGGATGGGCATTTTCAAAAATTGATTTTGCTGATCTTGGCGGTAGCGAAGCTATTCGTAAGAGTCTGTCTCGATTAGCCCAATCAGGCAAGATAAGAAGAGTCTTACGTGGGATATATGATTATCCGAAATTTAGTAAACTTTTAAATCAGCAACTTTCTCCAGATATACAACAAATCGCTTTTTCACTGGCACGTAAGTTTAACTGGCGAATTGTGCCTACAGGCAATACTGCATTAAATCTATTAGGTATTTCTACTCAACTCCCAGGGCGGTATATCTATTTGTGTGATGGTGAAAACCGCATTTATGAAATAGAAAACATAAACCTTGAATTTAAAAAAACTGTATTAAAAGAAATAGGATTTAAATATCAGGAAAGTACTTTACTGGTACAAGCTATTAAGACACTGGGTAAAGAGCAGTTACATGATGAAATTATCGAAAAGTTCAGAATAAATTATTCGGATAATATTTGTCAGAAAATTTTAAAAGATACCAGACTAACAACAACCTGGATTTATGAAATCATAAAACAAATTTGTGTTCAGGATAAAATATGAATCAATTTGCTGCTTTTTCTGATACAGAACGCCAAGAACTTTTTCAGGAGTCTTCAGCACGTTTAGGCATAATGCCAGCAATAGTTGAAAAAGATTTTTGGGTTACCTGGATTCTTGGATTATTGTTTTCAAATGATTCTTTATCTTTGCAATTGATGTTTAAAGGTGGAACCAGTTTGTCAAAAGTTTATGGACTGATTGAACGTTTTTCAGAGGATATTGATTTAATTCTTGATTGTAGACAGCTGACAGATCAAGACTTTCTGGCACAACGATCAAAAACTCAAGACAATAAGTTTTCCAAAGAATTGAATGAATTGGCTCAAGATTATATTACTCATCAATTGTTAACTGAGATTCAGAACATTATTGAACCATTTTGTACTGCAAGTATTGATCAAAGAGATCCTTTTGTTATCAACGTTAAATATCCGGGAGCCTTTGGTAATGATTATTTGAGAACAGAAATACGTTTAGAAATTGGTCCTGTTGCACAATGGAATCCACATGAGTCTCGTGAGATTACAAGTCTGACAGCACAGGTTTTTCCAAATATGTTTAAACAAACAAGCTGCAAGGTGAATGTCATCTTAGCCAAAAGAACATTTTGGGAAAAAGCAACCATCTTGCATGCTGAAGCTCATAGACCTGAGTCCAAAATATTACCGTCACGCTATTCAAGACATTATTATGATTTAGCTCAAATGGCTCGATCAACTATTAAAGAAGAAGCTTTATCTGATTTAAAACTATTGGAAGAAGTTGTTCAATTTAAACAACGATTTTATCCGGCATCTTGGGCAAATTATCAATCGGCTATGCCAGGCAGTTTTAAACTGATTCCTGAACAAAAAGCTATTGTTGAATTATCAAAAGATTATCATGCAATGCGACAAATGATTTATGGTGAATATCCTGACTTTAAAGCTTTAATTAATATATTGCAGGATCTTGAAGGTGAAATAAATGGATAAAATTGTTAGGAAAACTAACTCATAAGTATTTGTATTTATTAGGGTGGAAAACGATATTTTAGGAAAACAATTATAATCTATATTATTGAAGATAAATAATATTTTAAAGGACTGAAAATCCTTGTGTCCCTGGTTTGATTCCAGGTCTGGGCACCACTTAACATACTGATTTTTAAGAAAATAATAACTATTTTAAGGTTTATCCAAAACCTTTTGTTTTTCCTTGTCTAACCTATATCTAACTTTAGTTGCCATTTCACTATTGATAACCATGACCTTCTTCATCCTTCAGAACATATTAATAACATAACCACGTTATTAACATTAGCTCACAGTTATCAACAGCAATAGAACCAATAACAATAATTTGTTAAAGGCTGTTTACGATCCCAAACAACGTCATATAACGTTTATTTAACTTTAACAGTACATTAATTAGCATCTAAATATTAAAGCTGCTCAAAAGGCTAAAATGAGATTAGAATCAGTATTTCCAGTTATGAGTCATTTGTAAATTGAACTAGGCTTACTTAAGTTATCTATTACCGACAAATAAAATACACACAAGCATGCTAATAATATGATTGTTAATATGCCAGAAATGCGACCTAAACGGTCAATTGCTGGTACTGAATCAGTCGCTAGGCAATTAATCAAAGTTGCCCAAAGGAGACAATTGAAAACCTAAAAAAGATTGCTTACAACCAGTTGGGTAACTCCACCAATTTCTTAAAGAGAATTTTAATATGTATTATAAAATTCTCACTAATTAACTTGAAAATTCATCTCGGAAATAATCTGTGTTTTGTGTGTAGAAGACTCATACATTGATTTAAACTGTTGGACTTCATCAGAGGTATCTTCAAATAAATCTTGAGCAAATGAGTAAGATAGTGGTTGATATAAAAGCCTAACTTGAACTGAATAACTAGTGTCAGTTAAAGCAGATAATTTATACGTTACTTCATCACTGCCACCAATAAAATTATCATCATTTGAAGCACTTCCAATAACTTTAATATCATCTGGTGCAGTATCTTTAACAAAGCCATCAGGCAAAATACGATTATCCTTTAAATACATCTTAGCTCTCAATAGCGTAAAGGTAACTTGGTTATAGCTATCTTGCATAATACCTTCATAAGCTTGTACCTGCTCTGATGAGTTAATTACATCATAATGTGGTTCATAAGTCTGTTGATTTATGTCAGAGTCTAACCCTGTGATACTGCCATCAACATTGGGTTTGCCTGATTCAAAGACCACATTATTCAAAGCATCAGTTATTTTTACATGTACAATGACACGCCTTGATGGGTATGACGTTGGTAATTTGTGTCCAGTTTCACTTTTAATGCTTAAAGTAAAGCTAAGTCCATTATTATCTAAATGTTGGTTTGTAACTGCCAGACTTGCTGAACTTTCCAACAAGCTTTGTGTTTCTGAAATCGTTGTCTCAAAATCAGTTCCAAGAACACCAAGAATTTCTTTATTGTCATTAAGTATATTCAACATAAAGACATTAGCACCAATAAAATTATGTTCTGCAAAATTATCGCGTTTCGTATCAATAAAAGGTGGTTGTGATACCATCACAACATCACTTGAACGTGACATATGGCATTGCTGACAGCTTTTCTCATCAGTTGAAGCATAGTCACTATGTAACCATTCACTAAATGGCATTTGCTCTGGAAACTCAGATTCATGAGTTGTACTCAACACATTACCAGAAGCATCAGTATAAGGTGTTTTTAAATTATGACAGGTTGCACAAAATGATGACTCTGATATATGTGTGCTATATTCTGGTGTGAAGTTTACTTGATTACGCATTGGGTTAGGAAAAATATCCTGATATTGACCATACAATAGTCTATCGGTTCCAGATAAATTGGTATTGATTTCATAACCACCAGAAAAACCATCAATACTACCAAGTTTGTCTGAATTACTTATTTGATGACAAAGAGTGCAACTTACACCATCCATTGCCTGAGAATGGAGAGTATGTTGTTCTTCAAAAACACCACCGTTGAAAGACGTAATCGAAGTATTTGATTCTTTTGCTTCAACATTCGCCATGGGTGCATGACATCGGGTACATTTATCATTAATTACAGAACTTAATGAAGGTGTTCTATTTAACTCTGATTTAAATTTGGCTTTCCAAAATGGGTCTCGGCTAGAGTTAGCCATAATAGATGACTGCCACCTTTTAACAATACTAACATCTTTTGAATCTGGATTTATTAAACCATCGTGACAATTTGAACAGTTACCAGAACCGCTGAAGTGAGTTGAAATAAAACTTGGATTACCTGAACTTTGATTAACAACTGGAATTGTATCATTTTCTTCTGTAGTTCCTGTATCTCCATCATTATTATTAGTGCTTGATGAAGAACTACTGCTATTACAAGCAGATAATACGACCAGTAACAAAAATACAATTAGAGCATTAATCATACTAAGTCTATTCATTTTCCAATATCTGACATTCATCAGTTTATACCTTACCTAATTGATATAATTTCTTAATTCATTGTAACAGAATTTTCGATCAAGCCAACGTCAGCTATCCACCATTCGGATTCATTAAGTGTAACAGAATTTCTAGTTATGCAATTGCCCGTTGTTTGCCGATCTGTTTCATTTGGCTGTAATAAAATTTGAAAGTTTATCTACCAATGGTGACTCATCCATCAATGGCCGCTTGCCTGGATTTCTTTCTCAACTAGCAGGATTAGTTCTACAGAGCCTTGAAATAGTCCCAACCCTTGGCATTAAAATCATACACTAAAACGGCAAAATTTTATCCAGCAATTTCTGATTTTTGACTCCCCCATGACGGGAATTAGGCCCCTGACGTGATTCTCATACCAATTCCATAAAGTAATGAGCTGATATTCAAGTGAGGCATAATTCAACATTTATTGTTGCACCCAAAGGGCATAAAAGGACTGTCTGCACCCTAAGGGCATAGCAAACGAAGTGAGTTCCGCAGACAATGAATTTGGATTATGACTTGCTTGAATATTAATAGAGGTCATTTTTATTAGTAATTGGTATCACCCAGTGTGCCTATTGGACTTAAAAAAGCTCAAAAATATGGAGAAGCGTTACAAAGTCTTTAATAAAGGATAAATTACTGAACAGCAATTAGCGGATTCACTACAATGTATTACCCATAGAAATTATTTTTCTGCTTAAGCTATAATAGAATTGGTTTAAATATCAAAGGCGGCACCTGATTTGGAGCTAGTGACTTTAACTGGGCTGATGACTCCAACCGCGTCAAAGGGGTGGCAGCAGGAACAACGACGATAAAATAGTTAAAAGTTAAAAGTGAGTAGTGAAAAATTAAAACTTTGAATAGCTACATCACTTTTCACTACTAGATTCTCTTTTTTCACTAATATTTGTCCAGATATTAAAATTGGCATGGGATAATGCAATCCTATCAAAGCGTGCAGACTCTGCCGGGTCAGTAGGAAGACCGAAAGTCCGGTAAAGTTTTTATTAATAACCAATGAGTAAATGATATGTCTTTATCTATACCATTAAATAAAATGACACAAAAAGAAAAACTTTTAGCAATGGAAGTGCTTTGGGATGATTTATGTAATACTGATCAGAGTATTAGCTCACCAGAGTGGCACCAAGCTGAATTGGAACAACGTGCTCAGGCTGTTGAATCAGGTACACAAGTATTTGAGGATTGGGAAACAGCCAAGGAAAATATTAAGAAAGCTATTTCATGAAAATTCAAATACTTCCTCTTCATCGCAGGATTTAATTGATGGCTACTACTTCTATGAGCAACAGTCTCAGGGAATTGGTAGCTATTTTTTAGATTCGCTTTATGCCAATATAGATTCTTTATTAATTACTGCCGGTGTGCATGAAAAAGCCTATCATCAGTTTTATCGGTTGCTGGCAAAGCATTTTCCTTTTGCCGTTTATTATAAAATAGATAGTAACAATGTATATGTTTATGCTGTTTTAGATTGCATAAGAAAACCAGCCTGGATAAGGAAAAAATTACATGTATTAAGTTAACTTTTATTGTGAATTTTGCATTCTTTTTAGCCGTTCATCATTTTTAATTTTAAAACTGAATTGCTGAAAACTCAGATCTAATGAAGGGACCCGCCGACTATTAGCCCATAGTTCTAAAATTTTAATTTAACTAACTATATGAATTAAAATGAAAAAATATTTTATGAAATGGCTAGAATACTCGACCTGCCGATTATGAGTCTTTTTTTCAGCTAAACCACTAGTTATTTCAATATACCTATATTTACCAGAAAAATACTTTTAAAACAGTATATTAGCTTGTTTTTAAAGTTTATAGTAGTCAATAGAAATCATCCTTTGGATATTTCTACTGGGGTAAATATGGGGTAAAAATGAAAGTTAAATAAACTAAAACTTTTATTGATAATCTTGATCTTAAAACTTGTGATGCTAAGCATTATGATACTGAGTTAAAAAATTTTTATCTTCAAGTATCAAAGGCTGGTACCAAGACTTTTTATTATAGAATTAAGCTCAATGGTAAAGATAATTCTTATAAGCTAGGTCGTTATCCAGATATTACGGTTATACAAGCAAGGAACCTTGCTACTAAATCAGCTAGTGAAGTGGCAAGTGGAATTGATCCGCAAAAAAAGCGTGTTGATAGAAGAAAACAGGATAAATATGCAACTTTAAAGGGTTATATTGATAATATTTATGCAGATTACTTGATTACTGAAAATAAGTCGGGTGATAAAATGTTAAACTAAAGTTATTAAATTTCACCCACTGGCAACTTTTAAACAGTTAAAAGAAGATAAAAAAAAAGCTATTCGTTTTCTATCTGAAGAAGAAGAGCAAAGATTAAGAAAATCCTTAATTGTTAGAGATAACAAGGCAATTAAGGAAAGAATATCTGCTAACCATTGGCGAATGAATAGAGGTTATCCATTATTGCCTGATATTTCAATTTCAAGTTACTCTGATCATTTAGGCCCCATGGTTCTTCTAGCTCTTAATACAGGCTTAAGAAGAGGGGAGTTATTTAATTTAAAATGGTCAGAAATAGATTTTATTATAAATACTTTAACTGTTGTCGGTGTTGGTAATAATAAAGATGAAGGTAGTAAATCTGGTCAAACTAGAATTATTCCGCTAAATTCTGAAGCTTCTACTGTTTTAAAAAAATGGAGAAATCAGATAAC
>JADGAU010000127.1 GCA_015231865.1 Gammaproteobacteria bacterium
CTAACATGCTGTTTTTATTGATGTCTAAGCCGGACAGCAGTGGCCTAAAATATAAGTGTACGTACTTGAAAGAGGTTCAAACAGCTGGCGGAAAATCATGGGCCCTCCAAAAAAATAGACGATTTTGCAAACAGATCCTTCTGATGGTGAATGTAGCACACCAAATTTTTCGAACAAATAAAGCCAAATCAAGCAGCTGGCATTTCCTTGATCATGGCCCCTTTTTCGGAAACCCGGTTTCCAGTCAGGCAGAAGCCACTCATTGTTCCCTCCGGGCTGAAAAATCGCCCTACCACCCCTTCAGCCCCACCTGCAACGCTCCATTTACCCACACTGCCAGGAGATGGAGGCAAGGTGACGATTGGGTGCAAAGTGGTCTTGATGATGACCGGCATGTGGGGATATACCACCGGCGTCGGGGTACCTGTCATGGTTTTACCAAGCGCTTTGACAGCGATCATCAAAGGGGCCACATAGGGAAGGTTGCGACCGGCCACCTCGGCGCAATCTCCCACCGCATAGACATCGGAGGCGCTGGTCAACAGGTGTTCGTCGGTGACGATCCCCCGGTTCACTTCAAGCCCCGCCTCTTTGGCCAACGCCACCTCTGGGCGAACCCCTACCGCCGAAAGAAACAGATCCACATCGACTGTCGTACCGTTCTGCAGTTGGGTGCGATAGCCGGCCCCATGTTTTTCGATAGCGCCATTGAAGGTTTCCAAATGCCATTTGGCACCGGCGTTAGAGAGACTTTGTTGTAATGCTCGCCCAGCCTGCACTGGCAGCAGAGTACTGATCGGCCATTTGTCAGGACCGATCAGTTCAACATGATAACCGGCTCCCAGCAAATCATTGGCAAACTCTGATCCAATTAATCCGGGACCGATAATGCCGACCCGTTTGGCGTCGGCCAGCCGCTCCCGGAATTGAGCGTAGTCTACCAGGTTGTTGACCGTCAGCACTTCTCCCGCACCATCTCCCTTGAAGGGTAAACGTATAGGAGAGGCGCCTATTGCCAGTACCAGTTTGCTGTATGAGCAAGTTTCACCGTCTACTGTGATGGTGTGTCCTTTTGTATCGATTGCGGTCACTGTTTTCCGGGTCAAAATGGTCGCATCCAGCTCAGAGGTCATCCGGTCTGCAGAGGACATGGCCAGAGACTCCACACTGTGGCCTTTGCCCAGTGCTCCAGAAAGCATGGGCTTGGAGTAGAACTGCCCATCATCCACGGTAATCAATACCAACCCATCGCTGTACTCGTTTTTCCGTAACTCGCGGGCAATTCCATACCCGGCCAGTCCTGTTCCAATAATGATGACGGGGTTCATGATCTTCTAAGCCAATTAACTCACTTAAAGATTCAACTGATAATGGCATTTTAGATACACCTGCATTTTTAAGAAGGCAAAATGATGGCAATGATATAGCTAAGAAAAAGCCTTCAGGTAAGATTAAGCAGCTAAATGAAAAGTTAGTCAACATGTCTGACTTAGAAATTAATCAATTAACGTTATCAAAGCTTTATTTATTGGGACTTTCCGATAAAGTTAGAAATCAATTATGGTCATTGATTCATGAAGATAATTTAAATGAAAAAGATGTACTGTTATGTTTTGTGCTTAATATTATTAATGGCAACTCAGGTTTTATTCAAAGTCTAAAATTTAAGTTAACTAATAAGTTAAATCAGTCGAATTTATCTGAGTCTCAGCAAAAGCAAATCAAACAGCTAACTGATAAGTCTTATTGGAATTAATTATGTTGTAATGTCTATTCAAAATAAGGAATAAATAATGAATACAAATGAATATCTTGAATCTATCGAAGAGCGACTATTAAATATTTTTAAACTGCAACACCAGGGACAAAAAGATGAAAAGCTTAAATTTCAGACCGAAGGCTATATGCACGCCGGAAAAATGTTAGGTTTAGTGGATGAATCTCAACTAAAAACCTTAATAGAAAAAGCTCATATCAAAGTTTTTGGTAAAACGGTTGAAGCCCGACAACAAGAAAAACAGGAAGCATTAATGTTAAATCCTGATTTTAACGTGATTAACATACCGGCTTTTTTGAGAAAGAAGCAACAGGAAACAGGTAAAGACGTTGAATAAAACTTGCGTAAAATTTGTTATTTGAATTTTAAATATGATAGGCGTAATATGAATAGCATTCTTCATCTGAGTCAAGGATATTAAAATGAGATTATTTTCCAGAACAACAGAAAAAAACAATAGTGCACAAGTTGCTTACAACAAGCTTAAAAGTGATATTCAACATTCTGGCCGGTTTGCTGCCAAGCAAAATAAATCAATGTATGAAGCATTAATGGATGTCATTACTGAACACACTGGTATTAATCAGTACAGTGCAAGCATGAACTTCAAACCATTTGATAATAATCCGGATTTATCTTTATTGAATATCAATATTGTTTTTCCAAAACAGGAAGCATCAAAAGTAAAAGCTGTTTTGCATTAATAAAAAGATAAATCAAATCAATTCTTGTTTTACTTGAAATAAATATAAACAAAGATTATCAAATTAACCTAACAGTCAAATATTGACGCTTTTCTTTGGTATTATCTATTTATTTAAATTGTTTAGGAACTTGTAACATAAGTTTCCAAAGCATTTTAAATAAATATTTAATTCTAAGTGACAGGTAAATTCTATGTTAGGTGCTAACTTCGTTGATATAACAGGCTCTTTATATGAAGGAGCCAATATCAAATCAAAAGATTTTCAATTATATAATCCTCATGAAAAAGAAGTTAGAAGATATGGGCTATTCAGTCAATCAATATGTTTACCCTCCTGGTACTTCTTTTCCTGAGCATTCCCATGGGGTTGATAAAATTGATGGTGTTTTACCTGGTCATTTTAAAATGACTTTGTATGGTGACAGCATTATTCTTCAAGCAGGTGATATGCTCGTTGTTCCTAAAGGTGTCGAGCATAGTGCTGAAGTTATTGGAAATGAATCCGTTGTTAGTCTTGATGTAATTAAACAAGAAGTAAATTTAAATTACTGATTATTATAATTTATTTTATTTATTTATTTATTTATTTATTTATGGAAATTCTAAGTCACGAAAATTTGCATCAACGTGTTATTGAAGAACTTGTTCTTGAAGCAAAACATCGAGTTTGGATTGCTACAGCAAATCTTAAAGACATGTACATAAAAGACAGGCGAGGTTATAAACCGATACTTGATGAATTTAACAATATGGGTAATAGGGGAGTTAGTTTTAGAATTATCCATGCCGATAAAATGTCACAATCTTTTCATAAAACTTTGTCAGAATATCCCTTGTTACAGAAAAACCTTGAAATTCAAATTTGCCCTCGTAGTCATTGGAAACTTGTCATTGTAGATGGAACATTTGCCTATTTTGGTTCGGCTAATTTTACAGGAGCAGGACTAGGTGTGAAAAATGAAAACCGACGAAATCTTGAATTAGGTGCACTTGTCAAAGATAAAAAACAAGTCAATCAACTTGAAATGCTATTTGATAATTTCTGGATGGGTGAACATTGTATTCACTGTGGTCAAAGAAAGTATTGCCCGTCTCCCATAGCATAAGAAGAATCTAGTTAATTCCCTGATAATCCCCCTGTTAATTGTTCATGTCAAGTATAGGTATCAAGCGTAAGATTCTGTTATTGCGGTTTAAAATTTATATTCAAAGGGATTTGTTAAAGAAGAATTTAAGAAATTACCTGTATTTTGCCTGTGAAACAGGGTAATTTGTAGAGACGAGTTAGCAGTAGACTGCTTCCTTCGCCATACAGTCTACTGTATCCTCCAGTTCGCTTATATCACTACTTAATATCTTTAACTATCAATGAGGTACGTTTTATTTGTTTGATGCTTTAGAGTTATCTATTCTTTAAATTCATATATTCTCTTTTATCACATAATCATAGGCTATTTCTAATAACTAACAAGAATACTTCTTATTATTAGATAATAATTTCTAACGTATTTAGTTTCAGTTCTTCCTTTCATATTTCAATTTTTCTTTGCTAAACGTCAAGAATAGACGCCTAGTTATATTAATATACTTAAAAAAAGAGAAATCTTTTGTCGTTATTATCATTAAATAACTATAAGGAGCATTTTATGAAACGAGAATTTCTAAAATCTTTTTATATAGCAGGCTTTACTTATTATGAAGGCGCTTATGTTTTTCCTGAATTAAAAATTGGGGATAAGCTTAAATTAAACTGTGATAAAAAGAATAAACATGATGATTTTGCTGTAGAGATTAATTATAAAAATAATAAATTAGGTTTTATTCCGCAAAATGAGAACCGTGAAATATTTAAACTATTAGTTATGGGCTATGATATTTTTGAATGTGTGGTTCAACAGCTAGCACCTGAAAACCATCCAGCAGAGCAGGTCCGTGTAGGTATATTTATTATTGATAAGAATAAAAAATAAATAGGGGATAAATTTATGTTACTTGAGCATTCCATTGCCCAATTAAATGAAAACAATGATTTGATTATTGATACGCGCCCTATTCTTGATCGCCAATGTAAAATAACACACTGGCAAGATGGAATGCGGTTTTACACTCATCAGGATAATCGATGGATTTTAGAATCTATCGAGCCTGGATTAATTCTTGTTAATGATGCCAACCTTAACTTAAGCAAAGCGCCAATAAATGAATTTTTAAAACAAATTCCATCTGAAGTTTTAGAGCAAATAAAGGCTTTTCATTACTATCAGTTTTCATTAATGCAACTATTGTCTCACTATCCAGTATTATTGGATATTTTTGAGCATTCACCCATTTTAATTTGGATTAGTGTTATCCGTGCTAAAGAATTGTCTGTGCCAATGCCAGATTTAGTGAGACTTCTACAGAAAAAAAGAACGAAAGTCATTAAACGGTTGTTTAATACGGATAGTCCCAAAGCCATTAAATATATTAATAAATTACAACTTAGAAACGGGGATTCTCAGGAATATCATGTCATAAAAAATATTATTAGTAATGATGAATTTATTGTTCGCTTTGCTCATTGGTCAATCTTGCCGATTCAAGTTATTGTTACTGCATTGAAATTCCCTGAAATAGTTGAGCATTATCTTTATAAAAGGTTTGTATCCACAGAACAAGATATTCATTGGAATATTGCTAACTTCTCAAAAGTAAATAAATTAATTCGTGATATTAAACAGATGGTGGAAGTTCTAGAAATTACATTACCTAATGATTATTTTCACTTATTTAATTCCAAAGAGCAGTTAAAAGAAGCGCATGACAATTTAGTCATTCAATTAAATCACTCTGAAAAAATTAATAAATTAAGTAATGTCGATTTTCCTACTTGTCCTTTAGGAGAAGATGAGAATTTTATTCAAATCAAAAATTCAGTCGCACTAGCTTATGAAGGTAAAGAAATGCGGCATTGTGTAGCCAGTTATGTCAATCAGGCTAAAAATGGACAGGACTATTTTTATCAGATATTTGCTCCTGAGCGAGGAACTTTACAGCTTAGGCTAAAAGGAAATAAAGTTGAAATAATGCAGTTTAAATTAGTTTGTAATCAAGAACCATCAGACGATTCGTGGTTCGCTGTTAAGAACTGGATTAGTGATAAAGGAACAACTGGATGATTAAATATAGTGATAAAGTGATAAAGAGTTAATAGCTATCTTAAAACAATATATGAGTGAATAAAAAAATTAAAAATGACAGCACTATTTCCCCCTAATAAAACCGATATTACAAGCGTTTATTATATTGAAACAATAAATATTAACGAACACTTAAACTTAATTATTCATGATTCTGATCCTTATGACAAAGTAACGTATGAATTAGATGGAGATACAATTGCTTGCGAATATGTCGCTTCATATAAAGAACGAGTTGAATTTGTTAAGAAAAATGTAGTTTATGTAATCGACAAATTACATGAATTTATGAATAAGCCAACTAATACTTTAGAGATTTATCTGAAGGAAAAATAATTCAGTAGCTATCTTGAAGAAATTGAAGATGATATTGGGGTTTATTAGTACAATACAATACAATTGTTGTTATACATGGATAAATTATTGAAAAAAGGAACACCATGAAATTTTTACATACATCCGACTGGCATCTTGGCCGTGCACTATATGGCCGTAAAAGATATGAAGAATTTGAATTATTTTTAAACTGGTTGCTAGAAACGATAGAAAAACAAAAAATAGATGCATTATTAGTAGCAGGGGATATTTTTGATACCAGTACGCCCAGTAATAGAGCACAACAATTATATTATCGTTTTTTAATAAATGTTGCTAAATCACATTGTCAACACGTTGTTGTTATTGCAGGAAATCATGATTCACCATCCTTCCTAGGAGCACCAAAAGAATTACTGAATGCGCTAAATGTTTATGTAGTCAGCGAAATGACCGAATCACCCGAAGATGAAGTTATTGAATTAAAAAATTCTCATAATGAAACGGAAGCCATTATATGCGCTGTTCCTTATCTAAGAGATAAAGATTTAAGGACTGTTACTGCGGGAGAATCCATAGAAGATAAAATGACTAAGCTAATTGATGGTTTAAAACAGCATTATAACTCTGTCTGTGAAGTGGCTGAACAAAAACAAAATGCCTTAATGAAAAGAGAGCAAACAGCCTATGTTCCTATTGTCGGCATGGGACACCTTTTTACCTCGGGGGGCAAAACACTTGATGGTGATGGCGTCAGAGATTTATATGTTGGTACTTTAGCCCATATTGGCAAAGATGATTTTCCATCATCAATTGATTATCTGGCATTGGGTCACCTGCATATTGCTCAAAAAGTCGGATCAGAAGAGCATATTCGTTATTGTGGTTCACCCATTCCAATGGGATTTGGTGAAGCCTCTCAAGATAAAAAAGTCGTTCTTATAGAGTTTAATGAAAGAGTTAATGAAAGAGTAGACGTTAATGAAAGTGATGAATTTAATCAGCAAACTCAACATTCACCAACTCAACATTCACCAAATCAAAAATCAATAGTTGAAGAACTTCTGATCCCCTGTTTTCAGGTCCTCAGTAGAATTACGGGAACAGTAGATGAAATTGTTGATGAAGTAAATATATTAAAAATCGATGCTCCTAAATGTTGGTTGGAAATTGAATATACAGGCAAAGATGTTGTTAATAATTTATCAGAAATTATTAATGAACTGATTGAAAACACAGAAATAGAAGTTAGGCGTATAAAAAATAAACGTGTGATTGATAAAGTTTTATCCTCTTCAGATTTTGGTGAAACTTTAGATGATTTAAATGAGAATGAAGTTTTTGAGCGTTGCCTTGAAACGTTTGAAGTGTCAGAGCAAGACAAACCTGAATTAATTCATACTTATCGGGAAATCATTCAATCTATAAATGAAAATGATACTCAAGCCGAGTAATAAATGCAGATTTAATGAATTGATATAGATAAGGTAATAGGGTACATAATAAATGAAAATATTAAAATTACGCTTTAAAAATCTGAACTCTCTTTACGGTGAATGGAATATTGATTTTACCTCGCCGGAATATTTGTCTAATGGTATTTTTGCCATTATTGGTCCTACAGGTTCAGGCAAATCAACCATATTAGATGCCATCTGTTTAGCCTTATATGGTACAACGCCACGTTTAGGTAAGATTACTAAAAGTGCTAATGGCATTATGTCCAGACAAACAGGAGAATGTTTTGCCGAAGTTGTTTTTGAATCATCGGATGGAACTTATAAGTGCCATTGGGCTCAACACAGAGCAAGAAAACAGGCAGACGGTAATCTGGCAGAATCCAAACATGAAATATCAGATGAAATCAGTGGCAATCTATTAGAATCCAAAAAAAGAGATGTGGCTCAGGTCATAGAACAAAAAACAGGCATGGATTTTGAGCGTTTTACCCGTTCTATTTTATTAGCACAGGGTGGTTTTGATACTTTTCTAAAAGCCGATCCCGATCAACGAGCACCCATTTTAGAGCAAATTACGGGTACTGAGATTTATAGTGAAATATCTATCCGTGTTCATGAACGTCAGCGTTCTGAAAAAGAAAAGCTAGATAAGCTACAAGCTGAAACCATAGGAATTAAACTATTAACAAAAGATGAAATGCTTCAAATCAATACTGAAGTTAAAGAAAAATCCGAGCTAACATCAGAGTTTGATCAGGAACTAAAAGTGACTGAACAATCCTTACAATGGTTAACAGGTATTGATGAATTATCAGCAGAAATTGATGGAATCAATAAT
>JADGAU010000128.1 GCA_015231865.1 Gammaproteobacteria bacterium
CGGTTGAATGCACTGGTCTTGAAAACCAGCGTGGGTTTGTAGCCCACCGGGAGTTCGAATCTCCCCCCCTTCGCCATTATCTTTCATAAACAAAGGGTTATAACTAATTTTTTGTTTAACTTCCCTTAAAATTATTTACCTTAACATTTTCATGCAACGATTTTGCAACGATATTTTCAGCAGCTCCTTTTAGTTTATCACTTGTAAAGATGTGCATAACGTAAAACCATCTTAATATCCGACCATCCACCTAGTTCCATAAGTTCTTGTAAACTAGTTCCAGATTGAACATACCAACTAGCCCACGTATGTCTTAAACTCTCAAATTTAAAATTTCTGGACAACATCACTACATTCCAGGATTATTTCTTATCGATATTTCATTCTCGATTGCACTAATAATGTTTTTGGGAATAGATTCTTTTTCCAGATCATTCTCACTCAGCAAAAACTCTACCTTTAAATCAGTTAATCTACTGATTTCACTAGCAATTATTCCATCTGATATCTTTTTATCAGTTGATGCAATGGTATAAGCTAGCTTGAAAAGCTCAACTCTTTCTTCTTTAGAAATATTTTCACGTATATTAGATAAATAACTGGAAAATGTTGAATATGATTTTTTAACAATTTTAATCAGTTCAGAAAGCTCTTTGTCAGTTAATGTTAAATCAGTATTTTTTTCAACAAACTCTTTTATATATTGAAACTCCTTATCTTCAAGCGTATTGTCAGCCATCGCTAGCCAACAAAAAATTTCCAACTTATATCTTTGCATATCGGCTAAGGTGCCTATCATACTATCAAGCTTGGATTTATTTTGATCAGTAATATACATCCATACAGTGAAAATAACTGATCCACCCAACCATATCGCTATATGCCATTTTGAAATGGAGTAATCAAATCCATCTATAGTCATAAAAAAAAATATTGCTATTGCAAATACAACCATACCACCAATCAAATAAGCTGCTAAATTTCCAATTTTTTCTAACATATTTCCCCCTGATTTAATTCATTCTATTTTGGTCTTCTTTATTACAAAATCACACCTAAAGAAGCACCATTTTCAATTTCAATTATGTTTTTTTCGGATACTCGAATACTTTCCCCCTTATTGAGTAATGCTCCAAACTTTCCAACCTTTAAAGTAATATCACTCAGGTTTGTTATTGTTTTATTATTTTGGTCAATTTCAAAAAATGTATCCTGATGGATGCCAAAAAAATCTTCGAGTTTATTAATGGAATTTAAGTTAAACTGTGCTTTTTGATCTTGTAGGACTACCAGTTTATTGGTTTTTGGATATTTTAAATCTACAATCCATGCCTGATCTTTTTTTGATTCATAAGCTGCTAATACGCTGCCGATATCAACTATTGGATTAAGAGCAATATCCGCTATCTCATTTTCTTGTTCATCACGCTTTTGTTTAAGATCATTGAGATTAAAACTTGCTTCCACAGCTTGAGAAACAACTTCTCCAAAGTCTATATTGATGGATACAACATTATCTTCTTCAATTTTTAAAATATTAGGAGAGACATTTTCATAATAACTATGAGTGTTTACAACTTCGTCGGTTTCCATATTTTTTCCACCGCTTGAAAATACTGAAATGAGTCTTTGATCAAAATAGGTTTTATAACCTTTTATCTGGCGTTGATGGGCTCTTACAACCATATCAATATCATATTTTCTGCAAAAGGCTATAAACTCATTTTTAGAAAAACTAAACCTTGATTCCGAACTATTGATAAGCCTGTCGTCAGGATCGGGATCTGACCACAGCATATTAATTTTTTGAGCAATGCCGACAGTATCTTTGGTGTTTTCACCTAATAGTGAGTTGAAAGAATCAAACTCTGCTCCATCATATAGCTCAGGATAATTTAGGTTGGATCTTGGAAGACCACCGTGCATAGCACATAATTTTAATTGTTTAAAATTTAATAATGCGACTGTAGGAAAAGAATCAAAACATTCAGCATATAGTTGTATTAGTTCCTTATCCAAGCCATTCTTTTGGGCGAATAACTGATTTTTTTCATTATCTGAATTTACGATAAAGTTTAATAAATTAAAATGATAGGCTCCCCAGTTCTTTTCATCATCTGCACCTGCCATAGGTGAAAGATAATTACCGCTTTCATCAATTCTGTATAATTCGTGATTACCCCTTAATAAATGAATATTATCGGGTAATAAATATTTTAATAAGATAATTTTATTAATCAGCGTTAAACGATCTTTACCTCTATCAACATAATCACCTAGAAAGATTAAATTAATATCATCAAAGTTATCTGAAAAAGCGATAGCCTTTAATATTTGATCTAAACTCACCATATCATCATGAAGATCGCCAATCAGATAATAATTTTTATTGTCATCTATAAAGGTTATAAAATCACTATAGTTCTCTTTTGAACTGATATCGCTGACTTTTGTAATGATTGCATCACTAGATTTAGTATTTTGAAGCGCTGTAATAGAAATGATAATGTCTTTTAAAGTATCACTTTCCAGAGTATAGCTGTTATTTATAATTGCTTTGATAATAAATGAGTAGTCCTTATCTTCTAATAAGCTTTTTACCTCACTTAAAGTGAGTTTATCAATTTTAATTTTTTCCATTATGATGCCTTAATTTTAAACTCTGTAGAACCAACTTTTATTACACTGCCATCTTCGATTTTAGTGTACTTATTAGTTACATCATTACCATTATAAAGTGTTCTATAAAAGTGATAGACATTACCTTTGGCATCTTTTGCAGATGGAGGAACATCATAGCCTTTGATAAACCAATTACCACTATTATCTTTCATGATATCAAACTGCTTATTGTAGATTTCAGCATGATTTCCAAAACTGCTTTTGACAATTTCTCTGGTAATCGTTTGCGTTTCAACAATTAAACGACTTCGACCATTGGATTCCAAAGTTATATGTTTAGATTTAGAGGGAGTATTAAGTGCTTCTAAAATAATTTTATGCGCTTCTGCAGCCGTTGGTCTTTTATTCGCATCCGGCTCAAGCATTTGATCGATAATATCGCTGAGACTTTGAGGAAGTTTTCCTTTAAACAGGGTATTTAATGGTGTATAGCCATTTTTATTCATAATATCTTTTGAATAACAATCTTCCCCCGTTTCGTTACCTTTTACCAGCGAGTGTCCATAGGGTTGAACGCCTCCAGTTATCAAAACATAGAGAATCTGACCCATAGTAAAAATATCTGAGTGAAAACTAATATTACTTTGTTTTACATGTTCTGGAGATTGCCACCCTTGAGTATGTTTTGGTCGAGAAAGCCCCAATGAAGGAATAATACAGCTATCAAAGTCTATTAATTTCACTCGATAACCAATTTCAGTATCTGCATCAGGGATAAGATAAAATTGTCCGGGTTTTAAATCAGAGTGAACAACACCTTTTGCATGTACAGCTTTTAAAATACCCAGTGTAATCGGAACCAAACTGAACAATGCTTTTCTATCAAGTTTATGATTGACATCCCAAACACCTTTCTCAAGATCCATTCCTTTTTCAAAACCTTTTGCATGAAAGTGATTACCTGCATATTCAAAGTATTCGTAGTTAGTTTCAACAATATTATTAGGTAATTGTAATAGTATATTTAAAACCGAATGTTGAAAACCTATAAAGTCATCCCAGTCATCGGTATTATCCTGGGTATCTCTAAACTGTTTTAAAAAAATATCTTTCCCATCACTTCTTTTTGCTTGGTAAACAATTGAAGCTCCGGGATTTATTAGTTTTTCAATGGTGTAATCATATTTTTTACTTTTTAGTTTATCTCCATCTTTTAATTCTGTTCCTACCCCTTTCCAATACATACTACACACCCTTTGTTATAAACTTAAGAAACTGATGATGTCTGTCATTTCAACTTATATTCATAAAATCATATAAGTTGAACCACATACTTTTAATTTAAATTGAACAACCATACTATGAGAGAATGATTATGAGAGAACAATTATGAGAGAACGGATACTTCTGAGACTTCCTCTCCAAGTCTTTCTAAAACTTCACTATAATCAATCTCTATAAGTGCTTCTACTGGGGTTTTACCTGCTTTATCTATTGGTCTGTAATTAACATATCGGGCTGAATTAGAAGCGATAAACTGATAATCTTCGTGTTCAGGTGAAAACATAAATAAATGGGTATGATTATCATTTATTTGTTGTGACAGAAGTTGTAAACCATCTGCATCAACACCTAATAAAGTTTCTTTTATAATTTTTTTCGGCGTAGCATCAGTAAATAAGACAATGACCCTTTTCCGTTCACTCCAGTGTTCCTCAAACCCATCTCGTGAAGCAATATATACCGCATCAAGGGATGATTCTGGTTCATCACCTCCGCCGCCATTTTGAACCAGTTTGACACATTCTGTTAGTTGGGATACTAACTCCTGAGGGTTTGAAGTCCATGGTCTGGAAACATTTAACTTGGTTTCTGCAGAGTCCATTTCAAGATCTCCAAAAGAAAATGCCTTTACTCTGTAATTCTGAATTTTATTTGGATCCAATTTATTAATAAAATTGGCTAAATTCATTGTAAGGTTCTTTATCGCAGGCCCCATTGACGCAGAAATATCAATCACAAAAATGATATCAACAACACCTTTTTTAGTTTTTTGATTGACATCACCAACATCTATTCCTTCTAATTCACCGAAATCTAATTCCATTATAAAATCCTTTTAAACTTTATCGTGTCTTTCACTGCCATCTTTTTCAGCTGCATTTTCTGCTGTTTTCAGGCCAAATACTTCATCGTATATTCCTTTGGGAACACTGGAACCTTCATGAGCTACACCACCACTTTGTTGTGATACTGATTTTCCAATTGTCTCAAAGAGTTTTGAATAATCGACGCTGTTATAATCTTCTACCGGTTCATAATAACAATGCTTTATTTCTTTAAATCTCCTGTAGTCAGGGCAGTCTTTACCTAGAAAATATATTTTCACCCCAAGATCTTTAAGTTTTTGCAATAACAAATCATACTGACTTAATTGTTTTTCATACGACACATTGGTGCTTAAAGGTTCATTGGTAAAAATAATGATGTACTTATGGCAACTTTCTCTCCACTGATGATCTGCCGCCATATCGACAGCAACTAAAGTAATTTCATCCCCTCCTGTTTCTAGTTTCCTTTTGTCTTTAAGTAAACGTTGAAAAACACCTACATCACCAGTTAAATTGCAATGAGTAAATAGTTCATCGCCATAGAGTTCAAAACCAATTCTGAAATCTATGCTATTACCACTGTTTTGCAGACTGTGAATAAAATTATTAATATTATTTTCAAGACCATCTATTAGAGGTTCCATTGAAGCAGAATCATCAATCACAAAAACAATATCTACCTTGTTCTTGCTGCTGATCATACCGCCTTGACCATTGTTATCTATGTTAATTCCTTCTAACTCGCTAAAATCCAGTTCCATTATCACTCCTTTTATTAATTTAATTTTACTTAATGTATGTCAGATAAATGTCATATTTTGACTAATTTTTAATAAAAATTAGTTTCCGCAGATTGGACAATTAGGTTGAAGCGGATCATATTCACTTCCACAACTCTTACATTTAATGTTGTTATCTTTTTTATACATATCTTTACCACAATTACTGCATAAGCTATCTATAGGATTTTTATGCTTTGTACCACAGTTTGTACACTCTACAAAAAAATCATCCGCCTCTTCCATGGAAGCAGAGTTTTTAATTTTTAGTTCTGGTTCTGGAGGAGATTTTTTACCTTTACCTCCTAAAGAACCAATTTTAGGTCTTATTTCCTCATCAGCAATAGCAAAAATAGTAAATAATGCTAATGCCAGCCATATACTCCATAATGTTCCTGATAAAAAGCCTTTCTCATTATAAAAAACCACCATTAGGAGAAACCAGAAAATTCCCGTAGTCCAAGATATAAATTTACTTAAAAGAATTTTTGATAGTAAATCGATTTTTAAAATCAGCCATGCTGGAAGATAGAAAAATAACATTATTAGTGGTACAGCCAAGCATGCAACAATTTCAACAGAATCATCAAAGAAAGAAAGTAATAAAAATATGATTGCTTGAATAAATAATGAGCCTAATAATAAATTCCATTGTTCTTTATTTGTACTTTTCATTCTTTTCTCTAATAATTTGAAGTTTAGCAGTTAACTTTTTATTATCCCCAGGCGCCATGTTTTTCAACATAGGCATTCCAGATATAGTCTGATAGCTCCTGGTTACCATTTTGCCCATAAGGATTATCATCTGAAGATGCCAGATCATGTGCACGAAATCCTTTTCTATCTTCTGCTTTTAGATCGGCACCATTGTCAACTAGTAACTTACCAATTTCAAAATGTCCATGCCATGCTGCATATAAAAGTGGCGTCCACATCCCTGTTCTACTTTCATCATTAGTTTGATAGTCTATTTGAGCATTATTATCCAGACACTTTTGGGCTAATTCAAGATCGTTATTTTGAGCAGCTTCAATAAGCAGTTGGTTGTAATTTTCTTCGGTAGATGAAGATGTAGAGCTATTATCATAATTTTTTACAAAGCTATCAAAATTGGTTTCAACTGGATCAATACTACCATCACCAATTCCTGCTGCGTAGAATTTTTTAAGTTCTTCTGTTGATGGTTTGCTGTATTTGTTTTTAAGTTCATCAACAGAGCTTGATTCAATTTCTTTTGCAAAATTCTCATCTTCAATAAAAAGTTCTACCGTTCTGGCAAGAGAAGCTTTTTCTTCATCATTTGTAATTTGTAAAATAGCTTCTTTTGCAAGTTCTATCGCTAGTTCTTTTTGCGTTTCAAGTTGCTTTATCACTTGTATGTAATTATCAACACTTTCACATAATCCACGAATACGTTCAACAATCTGTATTCCCCATTCCTGATCATTCAGCCTGACATCGACAATAACACTAATGAGCAAGTAACGTATTTCCTCAAAGTTTGATACTTGAGTTTCGCACTCTTTTAATATTTCTCTGGCCCATTCTTTATCATCCAGATAGTCTTCATCCATAACACTATCAGCAACTTCAGTCAGCCCTTTGGGACCTTTAACTTTCTCAATAGCTTGTTTGTATATATCTCTTGCCCAGTTCTTATCACCTAGACCATAAGGTTTTTCATACGAGATATGATTACCTAATGAGACTAGATCTCCTTCATCATCAGATTTCATTGCATATTCATAGGCTACTAAGCAAAGCTGTCGAGCCCATTCTTCATCTTCAATTCCGTAATCTTCACTTTGAACATTTCCAGCTAAACTATAAACTTCATTGAAACAAGAAATTTTATCTTCTGCTAATTTATAAAATTTCTTTGTATTTTCTATGTCATGTAATATAGAGGAATAATAATTAGCAATTCTTTCATAATCATCATATGATTTAGCTTCGTTCTCATAATAGGCAAAAACTTTCTTTTTTAACTCATCACTAACTCTCTCATCATCAATTACACTAAAATAATCCTCATCCTTTAAAAGATCCTGGTTATATTCTTTATCATCCTCATCATCTAAAGATTCAATAAAAACATTTAGCTCTTTTATTATTTGTTCTATATTATTGGATGCACTAGCACTGCTATTGCTCATCTCATTAAAAATTTTCGCAACATTGACTATTTCATCATAGGTCGTTTCAGCCGGATCTATCTCGCCACTGACAATTGCCTGAGAGTAAATTGTTTTGTATTCAGATTCATTTTTACCTTGATAAAGCTTAGCAATATTTACCATTTCATCATAAGAGGTTTTAGTTGGATCGATTTTATTGTTGCTAACCATTTGCGAATAGATTGCTTTATAATCGATTTCTTTAGGTAGGCTTTGATTAGCTTCAAAATCGACAAAGCTGGTTTCTGTTGGATCTATTTCTCCTGATGCAATTTTTTGAGCGTATAGCGCTTTTAGATCTGATGTTTGATTAGTTTGTAGCTTTTGAACGGGTTCATCTAAGATTACTTGTACTTCTTTGACCTTGACGGGCGAATTTTCGCTATGGATACTTTTTATTAAATCTAACTCAAAGCCATCAAATTCTTCTGCAACAATTGCTTCATCAAGATCATCATAAAACCCCATCACACTATTGATTAACAATTTTAATAATGAACGATCATTTTTAAATTTATCA
>JADGAU010000129.1 GCA_015231865.1 Gammaproteobacteria bacterium
GAAGTACTGAATCTGCCAGCATTTCAAAATGATGGTTCTCTCTAAAAAAAGAAGTTAGATTGGTGGTTAATGCATTAATAAATGGCGTAAATTCTTCACTATCCGTTGACAATAATTGACAATACTGATCAAAGTTTTCAGAACCTGTTTGACGTATACGTCTTACCAATCGAGAATAAACCATGTCTTGCTTGGCATCAGTAACCATAATACCTGTATGTTCAGTTACTAATTTACGTACCAATTCAAAATGTTCATTGTTAAAATCAAACTCTCTATTCTTTGCCATAGAATATTCTCTATTTGTAAGGTTTGCTTTAAGCTAGCCAAAATTAAACCAGCGACTATTTTACCTGAACACCTTTGATTAAATAAGTGCTTTTGTACTTTTCTTAACTTTAACCTAAATTAATCAGTTGGACTGTAATGAAAGTGAATAATCTTCAATACTGGTAAAAAAAGGCCTAAATACATCTGTATATTAGGCCTCTTTAAACTATCCATCAAAATTACCAATGGTTGCTCTATGTTAGATGATTAGAACTCTTCCCATTCATCAGCAGAAGCGGGTTTTGAAGAAACTGCGGGCTTAGATGGTTCTGGTGCATGTCTTTGAGCAGCACGAACTGGAGCAGCAACAGCTGGTCTGGGTTTAGAAACTGACGCTGGCGCAATATCCATATCACCCGTATTAAAGAAATTCATTTGTTCTGCCAGACTCTTAGCTTGTTCATCCATTGATTCACTTGCTGCCGCTGCTTCTTCAACTAAAGCTGCATTTTGTTGAGTCACCTCATCAAGTTGTGTAATTGCTTTGCCTACCTGGTCAATTCCTGCTGACTGTTCTGAGCTCGCTGCGGCAATCTCTGCAATGATATCACTTACTTTCTTAACAGAATTAACAATTCCTGCTAAAGTTTTACCTGATTCATTAACTAAACGACCACCTTCATCAACTTTTTCAACACTGTCTTTAATTAATACTTTAATTTCTTTTGCTGCGGCTGCACTTCGCTGGGCCAGGCTTCTAACTTCAGAAGCAACAACTGCAAATCCACGTCCCTGCTCACCTGCTCTGGCTGCTTCAACCGCAGCGTTAAGGGCTAGTAAGTTGGTCTGAAATGCAATTTCATCAATGACTGAGATAATATCTTCAATTTTATTACTGGCTTTATTAATTGATGTCATTGCCTGTATAGTCTGCTCAATCACATCGCCCCCTGCTTCTGCTTCACGTCTTGCTCCCGCAGCCAGAGTATTAGCCTGTTTAGAGTTATCCGCATTTTGTCTTACCGTTGAAGTTAACTCCTCCATACTAGATGCTGTTTCTTCTAGTGAAGAAGCTTGTTCTTCGGTACGTTGACTTAAATCTGTATTACCCTGAGAAATTTCTCCAGCAGCTGAACCAATTTGAACAGAAGCCGTTCTAATCTCACCAACCAGGTTTAATAAATTATCTAAACTACCATTCATCGATTGTTTTAAATCATCAAAGGTGCCCCCATAATTGCCTTCCATTTTGATAGTTAAGTCACCATTTTTGAGTGCATTTGCAACGTTAACGACTTCCTTGATTGGGCTCACAATAGTATCCAGCATTCTATTCATGCCTTCACCTAAAGTATGTAAAAAACCTTCATATTTATTAGCATCAAGACGTTCATCAAGAACACCTTTAGTGGCAGATTCAATCAATATCCTAATTTCTTCTTCAGCATGCTTCTCATCAGTGATATCACGCCATTCCACCGAGTTACCTGCGTAATTACCTTTATCATCAACTAACATAATGGTATTGAGAGAGAAGTGCATATTTAATACTTGTATTTTCGCCTGATAAGGTAAACGAGCTGGATCTCGTAGTAAACTTTGTTGATGTGCTGGATTTTTATGAAATTGATCAATGCTAGTACCTATTAATTTATCAACTCGAAAACCTGGTAAAACTTCCTTTAATTCATTTTCACGATTTTTTAATAAACTAGTGACCGATTCATTCATATAAGTGATATTTAAATGTTCATCACATATCATTGTCGCAGTTAGAGAACCATCAAGTGCCGCTTTCATTGAAGATGCTTCACGTGCATTTTTGACATTATCTGTTTCGTTAGTCCACTCCTGAACAGCCCCAATAAATTCACCTTTATCGTTATAGGCTGCATTAACATTTAATCCAAATTTTAATGGTCCAACGGTAATAATACTTTTCCAGGGTAAATTAGATGGGTTGCTTAATAAGCGACGTTGGTGAGATGGCTCCTTATGAAAGTCATCAATACAAAAACCAATTAGCTTATCTGCATTAAAATTTGGTAGAGTGTTTTTGAGCTCTGCTTCAACTTCATGCATTAATTTATCGGCTGCTGGATTCATATAAACAATTTCCAGATCAAGGTTAACCATCATCACTGCTGCAGTCATTGCATCTGTGATACCTTGAAGCCTAACAAATTCATCATTACCTGCCGCTGTTTGTGCTACCATTGTATTATCCTCAGATTCATATGCGGCAATCATTTTTTCCGCAACTAAAGTTATTGCATCAGTCCATGCATCATTTAATTCTTTTGTCCAGGCTTCACCAGCTAGCTCTTCCATCACTGCCAGTAAAGACTCGGCAACCATTGGATAATGCTCTGGTAAAACACCATAATCCTGATGTTTTTTACCCATATTACTGAGTGCATTCTCCAGTACCTCCGGGTTATCTACATTTTTGACAACCAGCTTTACTGATGCCATAAGTTTCTTACCCTGGATACTCCAATCCACATTATTAAATAATGGTTTTACCTCAGGGTAGTTTTGAAATAGTCTATCGTAAAACTTTTCTGTTAATTGCTCTTCTACCGGTAGTAGTAAATCCAAACTATTTTGAAGTATTTGTTTTAAATCCATATTTTCACTCTTTGGCTTAGTTGCTCTAGCTGAAACAACTTTTGCAGTGCTAGTAGCTTTCTTTGTAACTGCTTTCTTTGTAACTGCTTTTTTCGTTGCTGTTTTGCGAACGACCGGAGTTTTCTTAACCGCTTTTCTAACCATTATTTTTTTCTCATGTGTGGTTTTACTTGAGCCCTGTTGACTTTCATGTAAAACATCTTTGAGTACAGACTTAGTATCTGCATCGGCATCACGTTCAGAAACATTAGTAAATTTTCTATCTTTTTTAATGTTATCGTTAATTATCTGTTCGTTTTCTTCTTCATCCATCCATGCCAGAGGGTCGAAACCTAAACGATCGTCTTTTGCGGCCATTGATAAAACCTTTTTTTATAGTTACGTTTTTGACACATTACTATAATTCAAGCAGATACCATGCCAGTTAATAATAATTTCCTTCAAGATAGTCTTTAGCTAGATTGCTATAATCTTCAGCGCCATGACTTTTGGGACGGTATTCAAATATTGACTTTCCAAACCCTGGCGATTCAGCTAAGGAAACATTTTCTCTTATTACTGATTTAAGAACCTGATTAGGGAAGTGTTGAATGATTTTTTGTTTAATTTGATTGGCCAAACGTCGACGCTCATAAAAACGTGTTAACACAAAGTGTTTTTTTGTTTGACGTTGCAAGCGCTTTTCTATGTTTCTGACAACCTTTATTAAACGAGAAAGTCCCTGTAAAGCTAGATAATCGCCTGTTACCGGAATTAAGATTTCATCAGCTGCCAATAACGCATTCATGGCCAGTAAACCAGAGGCGGGAGGACAGTCGATGATGACATAATCATAATCTGTCTGATTTTTTTCTAAAGCTAATGCATCGTGCAATCGATAGCCTCGATTTGCGCCTGTCTGACTTTTTGTTTCCATCTCCCCTAATCTAATACCGGCCGGGAGGATATCAACATTCTCTCTTACTGGTTTTAGATGGTGAGAAATAGCATCGCCAGAAAGTAAGACCTCATCAAGACCACTACTGATATTATCAGCAATGCCATAGCAATTCCCTAAATGCCCCTGTGGATCGGCATCTATAAGCAATATTTTTCTATCATTTTGGCTCAATGCATGTGAAAAATTAAGTGTCGTTGTAGTTTTGCCAACACCTCCTTTTTGGTTCATTACTGCCAGAATTTTCATATCTATAATGTTAATACTAAGGGTTTAAATATGTTGTTGCAGAAACAAACTAAGCCTAAACAGATTAGCTTCAAGATGCTTTTTCCAGAGCAAGTGCTCCGGAGTTTAATAGGGCATCAATATTGATAATGATCAGCATCTTATCGTTGACCGTTGCCAAGCCTTGAATAAACTCATTGCTAATAGCCCCGTGCATAATGGGTGCTGACTTTATTTGTTCATTCTTAATATTATGTACATCAGATACCGCATCAACAATAATTCCCATTGTCCGATCCTGAATATCCGAATAAACCTTCATTACAATAACAACCGTTGTTTCAGTATAAGGGACAACGTCAAGTTCAAAACGTTTGCGAAGATCCACAATAGGTACAATTAATCCACGTAAATTGATAACGCCCTGCATATAATGTGGCGCATTAGGCACCGATGTCACTTTATCCCAACCTTTTATTTCCTGCACACGTAAAATATCAATGGCATAAATTTCACCCGCAAGCTCAAAGGTCAGATATTGTTCTTCACTGCTACTATCTGCCAAAGAATCAATTTCTCTGATTGTTTCTTCCATATTACTCATGTTTTTTATCCCTATTGAAACGGTTAAAATTTAATTCAACCTTTCGGCACTTTTCATATACTACTATAACAACCTAAAATCATCAGTTAACACCATTGTGAATGTCAACATTACTGAAGATTTGAGGTTCAAGAATTAACTTGCCTTAGCATGTGGAGCATCAACTGCCTGTGACATAGCAATTAAACCCATCATATCCAGAATTAATGCAACGGTTCCATCCCCAAGAATTGTCGCACCTGAAATACCTTCAACACGTTTATAGTTTGATTCCAGACTTTTAATAACAACCTGTTGCTGTGTTAACAAATCATCAACAATAATGCCTAAATTATGAGTATCACCTTCAACAACCACCATTAAACTATCTTCAAGTGCATTATGTCTAGGCGGTCTTCTAAACATTTTATCCAGATGTAATAAAGGAATATATTCATCTCTAAGTTTATAGACTTCATTACCACCGGCAATTGAACTGATTTGTGATGGGTCAATTTCTACTGACTCAATAATTGAGACTAATGGAATAATATAAACTTCATCACCAATTCTAAGTAATTGTCCATCCAAAATTGCTAGTGTTAATGGTAAACGGATAGTAAATTTAGTCCCCTTACCCCACTCGGATGAAAGCTCAATATTTCCACCAAGCTCTTTAATATTTTTGCGCACAACATCCATTCCAACACCACGACCGGAAACATCACTAACCGTTTCTGCTGTGGAAAATCCTGGATGAAAAATAAAATCATAAATTTTATCATCCGGCATATTTTCGCCTTCGGATTCCGTTGTCAGACCTTGTTTAATAGCCTTAGCCAATAACTTATCTTTTGGTAAGCCTGCGCCATCATCAGTAATTTCAATCATAATATGACCGCCTTGATGATAGGCATTTAAATGAATAGTTCCTGTCTCGGGCTTGCCTGCTTCAACACGAACTTCAGGTTTTTCAATACCATGATCAAGAGAGTTTCTAACCAGATGAACAAGCGGATCACCAATCTTTTCCATGACCGTTTTATCAAGTTCTGTTTGTTCGCCTGAAAGTTTTAACTCAATTTTCTTACCCATCTTACTGCTAAGATCATGAACCAAACGAGGAAAGCGTTGGAATGAAAAGCTAATTGGCAACATACGAATACGCATCACACTTTCTTGTAATTCTCTTGTATTCCTTTCTAATTGAGATAAACCTTCACGCATATCTTCCAGTCTTTGCATACTGAAATCACTGCCCATCTGGCTTAACATAGATTGAGTAATAACCAGTTCTCCAACCATATTAATTAATTCATCAACTTTGTCGGTACCAACTCGAATTGATCCACCTTCTTTTTTACGTTCTTTTTTAGCTGCGACCGGCTGTGCAGCTGGTTCTGATTGAACAGTTGCCGGTTGAGCGGTAGTTTCTGGTGCAACCTGGACTGTTTCTGCTGCTACAGCTACTGCTTCAGGAACTGCTGTTTCTTCGACCTTAGCCTCACCAAATGGCTCAATCACCAATTCACAATCTTCATCAACCCATTCAAAAATTTCCGTAATTTGCTCTTTGCTTATTTCACCAGTCAATTCTGCATTCCAGGAAATATAGCTAAGTTCTGGATCCATCAGACTAAAATCAGGAATTTCGGAAGTATCTGAAGTTAATTTAATTTCCCCAAGTGCAGATAGTTCTCTCAGTATACGAACCGTATCATTACCAGTTCTAAGCATATGTTCCATCGGCTTAAAGAAAACTTTCCATCCCACTGATGCAACAGATTCTTCATCTACGACTTGTTCATTTGTAGTTGCCTGAGTAGTTGTCTGAATAGTTGCCTGGCCTACACCATTTAAAATAGCCTCTAATTCTTGAGTAACCTGCTCGGCATTTTCCATTGGAGGAGGTACGTCTTCAGCAGCGGCTTCAAGCATGTCTCTTAAAACATCAACAGAGTTTAATAAAGCAGTAATGGCTTCCTGTGTTATTTCCCGACGACCGTCTCGCATTTCGTCAAGTAAGGTTTCCATAATATGGGTAAAAGAGGCAATTTCATTTAAGCCAAAAGTACCTGCTCCGCCTTTTATTGAATGTGCCGCCCGGAACACGGCATGGATCACATCTTCATCAGCTGAACCGCTATCAAGAGCAAGTAAACCAGACTCCAAAACATCAAGTCCTTCATCACTTTCTTCCAGGAAAGTTTGTTTAAATTGTGATAAATCAATACTCATTCCTTTCTCCTTAAGTGGCTAGCCACAGAGCTTTGCTATCTTAATTTACAGATTAACTTGTAATTAGTTTTTACACCTGATTTGTATATAAAAGTCATTTACTGATAAACAATAAATATTCTTCAAATATCTGGTACAAACGAAAAGCAGGCCTGGCCATAAGTTAAACCTATTCTTATTTTTAAACGAGCGCTTGCTCATCTGTTTTTACTCAAGCATTTTAATATTTCATTAATCATAAACTCTAACAACAACAGAAATAGGAAATAGCAAATTCGAGATTATTTATCACTTTTAAAATTAATTATCCTAATACACGTTTAACCGTTCCTAATAACTGATCCGGATTAAATGGTTTTACTATCCAACCTGTTGCGCCTGCTTGTTTACCTTCCATTTTCTTTGCTGTACCAGACTCTGTCGTCAGCATTAAAATTGGCGTAAACTTAAAACTTGGTAATTGTCTTAATTCTTTAATTAACTGGATTCCATCCATAATTGGCATATTGACATCAGATAAAACCATATCGAACTCTTTAGTTTTAGCAATATCCAACGCTTTTTGGCCATCTTCAGCCTCTGTTACGTCGTAGCCAGCACCTTTCAATGTAAAGCTAACCATTTGACGCATTGATGTAGAATCATCTACAGCTAATATACTTTTACCCATTTTTTGTTCTCCGTGAAATTTCTTTTGATGAGCATATCAAGAGCACTATCTTACCTTATTCTATACCAAACCTTAAACTTTTCGACCAGCCTAAACTACATATTTGAGATCATTTTCCAAAGCTGCCGTTTTTGCTGCTGTATCAAATACTTGCGAAACACCTGACCATTTGACCGGCAAATTGACTTTTTCTGCTTCTTTAATAAAACTAACTAATAATTGCAGACCAGCACCATCAATCCGTTCAACTTTTTCAGCATTTAAAGCTAATTCTGTTGGATCATTTAATAATTCATTAAGTATTTCATAATATTTAGCAACCATCGTGATATCTAACAAACTATCAAAAATCAGTTCACCATTATCTAAGCTATTCTGCCCTTCTTGAGCATCTTCGACTTTTTCATTTGGGCCTTGATCTGGCATAATAAATCTCACTTAACATTTATTAACAACAAAAAATTTCAACGAAAAACTTTATATAGACACAATTTAGCACTGTGTTATATAAAACTTATGATTTGTATCGGTAGTATTCAAATAAGCTTTAGTTTTTTTTAAGTTTATACTGTGTCTGTTAAAGATAACAAGTCAATTATTTATTACGCATTCAAAACAACATTCTAAATACGTTTTATCA
>JADGAU010000012.1 GCA_015231865.1 Gammaproteobacteria bacterium
CACTTTATAAAAGCTGGAATCAAATAAAATTTATCAACGACTATTTTCAACATATATTTTCATCTTAATGAAATTTGCTGTATTATTTATCACACATTTTTAAGGTTTATTTAATGCACATATCACAGTGAACAAATTAATAATTAACTTTCTGAAAACAATTGTCAGTAGTGCACGAGATTTATTACCGATTGTACTGGTTATTGCATTTTTCCAATTTTTTGTCCTGCAACAACCGATTCCTAATCTAAGCGAAATTATTATTGGCACATGTCTGGTTGTTATAGGTCTAACCTTTTTTGTATTCGGCCTGGAAATGGGACTATTTCCGATCGGTGAGTCTATGGCCTTTGCCTTTGCAAAAAAAGGAAATGTCTTTTGGTTGCTAGCTTTTGCTTTTTGTTTAGGTTTTGGAACAACGGTTGCCGAGCCAGCCTTAATTGCTGTTTCTCAAGAAGCCTCTCAGATTGCAGCAGCTGGTGGTGCCATTGGACAAAGTGAAGATGCAATGAATAGTTACGCTAATGGCTTGCGTTATACCGTTGCTTTATCCGTTGGCTTTGCTGCCGTTCTTGGCGTTATACGTATTATTAAAGGCTGGCCGGTGCAGTTCATTATTATTGGTGGTTATATTCTCGTTGTTATTTTAACTTTTTTCGCACCCAAGGAAATTATTGGTATTGCTTATGATTCCGGAGGGGTAACAACTTCTACAATTACGGTACCACTTATGACCGCATTAGGTATTGGCTTAGCGACTAGTATTAAGGGACGCAATCCAATGATTGATGGTTTTGGGCTGATAGCTTTAGCTTCTCTAACCCCCATGATTTTTGTCATGGCCTATGGCATGGTAGTGTAAAACTTAATTGTTTGCTTAGATTAATTTATTATGTATTTAGTTCATGACTTTTTAAGTACTTTTTTTCAAACTATATTTGATGTTTTACCTATTGCCATCATTATTTTTGGCTTTCAAATATTTGTTATCCGAAAAAAAATTCACAATTTACCCCGTATTTTATTGGGCTTCTTTTTTGTCCTAATCGGCCTAACTTTTTTTCTAATGGGGCTTCAGGAAGCCTTATTTCCTCTAGGGGAAATCATGGCAGATCAGCTAACTGATCCCGCATTTCTTGCTCCGGATAAAGTTATTAATGGGACAGTGCACTCCCAGATTGTTTTACATTGGAGTTAGTATTACTGGGTTTATTTATTTGCTTTTGCAATAGGCTTTAGTACAACCATTGCAGAACCTTCGTTACTGGCGGTTGCTATTAAGGCCCAGGAAGTATCAGGTGGTTCAATCAGTATCTGGGGTTTGCGTCTGACAGTTGCATTGGGTGTTGCTATTGGTATTTCTTTAGGTAGTTATCGAATTGTTACCGGGCTTCCGATTCACTGGTTTATAATTGTTGGCTATATTGTAGTTATTATTCAAACGTTTTATTCACCCAAATTAATTATCCCCCTGGCCTACGATTCTGGAGGCGTAACGACATCAACCGTCACCGTACCTTTAGTTACTGCTTTAGGGCTTGGTCTGGCATCGAAAGTTCCAGGTAGAAGTGAATTGATTGACGGATTCGGCTTAATTGCATTTGCCAGTTTATTCCCGATTATTGCGGTTTTAGCCTATGCACAAATAACCGAATACCTGATTTATCGTCGTAAAAATATGAAAGAACAAGAAAATACTTAAACTTAATTTAGGGAGTTTATAGCACATGCGTTTTAAATTAATTATTGCCTTAGTCAATGATGATTCTACTGATAAAATTATTGAAGCCAGTCGTGCTGCTGGTGCCACCGGCGCTACGATTTTAAACAATGCTCGTGGTGAAGGCGTTGAATCATCTAAAACTTTCTTTGGAATGTCTTTAGAAACTCATAGCGAAGTTATTCTTATGTTAGTTGAAGAACATTTAAGTCGTCATATTCTCGAAACCATCGCTAAAGAAGGCAAGTTTGACGACACCTCAGGAACAGGTATCGCATTTCAAATTGATGTTGAAGATGCTGTTGGTGTCTCCCACCAGATTCAAACGTTAGAGAAACAAGTTGAGGATAAACTATGAACAAAATTAATATGAAAGTTAAAGATGTCATGAAAACTAATGTTGATATAGTTGATGGCATGAAAACTGTTAAAGATGCGCTTGAAGAAATGAGACATATAGAAACAAAATCATTGATTGTTGATCGTAGAGATGAAGATGATGAGTGGGGAATTGTGGTTATAGCTGATATAGCACGTGAAGTATTGGCAAAAAACCTATCGCCTGAACGTACCAATATTTATGAAATCATGACCAAGCCCGTGATCACTGTCAGCGAAGATATGAATATTCGCTATTGTGCACAATTGTTTGCTAACTTTAAACTTTCTCGAGCTCCTGTAGTAAAGGATAATCAGATTGTTGGCATTGTTAGTTATACCGATATGGTTTTAAAAGGCCTGGCTAACTATTCGTAAACGGCACTTAAGGCTATCCCAAAAACATATGGATAGTTATAAATGAGTGTTTAAATGAAGTGATATTTGAGTTTAAAATTTCTAAACCAATAGATAGATAATGATATGACAGTTAAAACAAGATTTGCCCCAAGCCCTACCGGCTACCTCCATATCGGCGGAGCCAGAACCGCACTTTTTTCCTGGCTATATGCGAAAAGCAATAAGGGGCAATTTATTCTAAGAATAGAAGATACCGATACAGAGCGTTCAACCCAGGAAGCCGTCGATGTTATATTAGAGGGCATGCAATGGCTTGGCTTAAACCATGACGAAGGTCCTTTTTATCAAAGTCAGCGGAGCGAGCGTTATACTCAAATTCTACAACAATTATTAGATAGTGATCAGGCTTATTATTGTTATTGTTCTAAAGAAGAACTAGATGAACTTCGCGAAGGACAAATGAGTCGCAAAGAAAAACCTCGATACAATCAAAAGTGTCGTCATTTAACTGCGCCACCTGAAGGTAAAGAAGAGGTTAAACCAGTCATCCGTTTTAAAACAGATAATGATGGTTCTGTTACGATTAATGACTTAATTAAAGGCACAACGGTAGTCAATAATTCTGAACTAGATGATTTAATCATTGCGCGTTCTGATGGCACACCCACCTACAATTTTGTTGTTGTTGTCGATGATCTTGACATGGGACTTAGCCATATTATCCGAGGCGATGATCATTATAATAATACACCAAGACAAATGAATATCCTTAAAGCTCTTGGGGCTGAATTACCACAATATGCTCACTTACCAATGATTTTAGATGAAAAAGGGGCAAAACTTTCTAAACGTCATGGCGCAGCTAACTTATTAAATTATCGTGAACAAGGATATTTACCACAAGCCCTATTAAACTATCTGGTCCGCTTAGGCTGGTCTCATGGCGATCAGGAAATTTTTACGATTGATGAGATGATTCAATTATTTGACCTTAAAGATGTTAATCAATCACCTTCTGCAATTAACCCTGAAAAATTGCTATGGCTAAATCAGGAGTATATTAAAAATATGCCTCCTGCTGAAATCGTTCCGCATTTACAATATCATATGAAAAAATTAAACATTAACTGGGATTTAGGACCGACCTTGGAAGACTTAATTCCGGCTTTAGCTGAGAGAAGTAAAACCTTAGTGGAACTTGCTGAAAACAGCCGATATTTCTATGAAGATTTTGACCAATATGAAGAAAAGGCAGCTAAAAAGAATCTTAAAACAAATGCCATTGATGGCTTGCAAACCCTGTTAGAAAATTTACAAAAGCTGGAGAATTGGGAGTTGGAACCATTGCATAAGGTGGTCAATGATAGCGCTGAACAATTAAACGTAAAAATGGGTAAAATCGCGCAGCCTTTAAGAGTTTCAATTACAGGCCGAAGTGCATCCCCTTCGATTGACATTACCATGAAACTTATTGGCAAAGATAGAACGCTCAATAGAATAAAGAACGCAATTTCTTACATCAATAGCTTAGCATAAATAGAAGTTGTGAATTTATTAGTGTAATGGCTGGTTATACTTAAGTGTTGTTAACTCCATAAGTTTATCATTACATAATAATTGACAAGCTCCTACCTGGTAGTTAATTATTTTAACCTAATCAGTAGGCATCAAACATAATTTGGAGAATTAAAGCATGCAAACTTATCATAAAATACTTGTATCAATTTTAGCTCTGACCTTAGTTGGTTGTGCAACAGATGACCCCAATAGAAGAGCTAAAACAGGTGCTGCAATTGGTGCACTTACCGGCGCGGTATTAGGACACCAAATTAATCATAAGTCCGGTCGCTTTGTTGGAGCCATTGCTGGGGCTGCACTAGGAGGTATGACCGGTGATTATATGGATAAACAGCAGCAAGACTTTGAAAGAGAACTTGAGCAAGAGCAGGTTAATCACGATATTCAAATTAGACGTCTGGAAAATGAGAATTTAAAAATCGACATATCCAGTGAAGTTTCATTTGATTTTAATAAAACGGTCATTAATCCTTCATTTCAAGTGCCATTAAATAAAGTCGCTGCCATTTTAAACAAATACAATCAAACGAATATTACTGTTATTGGCCATACTGATAGCATTGGTTCAGAACAATATAACTTAAGCTTATCTGAAAAGAGAGCAAGAAGTGTCGTTAATTATTTAATTGAGCAAGGTGTTAGCCCCTATAGATTAAAAGCAATAGGTATGGGTGAACAATCGCCAAGAGCAACAAACCAGACAGAGGCAGGTAGGCAGCTTAATCGACGTGTTGAAATACTGATTAAACCAATCAAATAACAATAGTTTAATCTCCTGCTTTTGTTAACTTATAGTCGTGATATTTAAAAATACAGCAAGGCTTTTTCAAATATCACGAGTATAGTTTAAGCCCGCCTTATCAAGTAGAGCTTGTATATCCGGCTCGCTACCTTTAAATCCAATATAAAGCTGCATAGGATCTTCACTACCACCTTTTTCAAGTATAGACTGACGAAATTTATTGGCTGTGGATGTATCAAATATACCACTTTTCTTAAATAGCGCAAATGCATCAGCATCAAGAACTTCGGCCCATTTATAACTATAGTAGCCACAGGCATAACCTCCGGCAAAAATGTGACTAAATGAACAGGACATATTGGTTCCGGATTCTTCCGGATAAAGGTCATAACCTTTCATAACTGTTTTTTCAAAAGCAATAACATCGCCGTTGAATTGCTGATTTAATTTATGCCATTGCATATCAAGATTAGCAAGACTTAATTGCCTGAGTGTTGCCAAGCCTTGTAAAAACTGGCGATTTTCTATTAATTTATCCAACCACTTTTGCGGGATAGACTCTCCTGTTTTATAATGCCTGGCAAATAAATCCAGACATTCTTTTTCAACCACCCAGTTTTCCATAATTTGTGAAGGTAATTCTACAAAATCCCAGTAAACACGGGTTCCTGCAATTGACTTATAACTTACCTTTGATAATAAAGCATGTAATGCATGTCCCATTTCATGAAAGAGTGTCAGTACTTCATTCAGTGAAAGTAAGGAAGGTTGCTCATCAGTTGGTTTAGTGAAATTACAAACGATGGACACAAATGGACGTTTTATTTCATTAAACTGATAGCCCTGATTTCTAAATGTTGTCATCCAGGCACCGGGACGTTTCTCCGCTCTTGGAAAGAAATCGCTATATAATAAACCCAGATAGTTATCTTTAGCATCAGTAACCTTAAATACTCGAACATCCTGATGATAAACTGGTATTTCCGGCATTTCTGTAAATTTAATGCCATATAATTTATTTAAGGTCTGAAATAGGCCATTGATGACATTATTAAGTTGGAAATAAGGGCGTAAACTTTCATCATCAAAGTTGAGTAATTGTTTCTTTAGTTTTTCACTAATAAAGGCCGCATCATATTTTTTGATATCATCCTGATAAATTTGCTGATTTAATTGTTGCAGTTGTTTTAGTTCCTGCTGTGCTTTGGGCAGTGCTTTTTCATACAATTGATGAATAAAATCATTAACCCGTTTGGGTGTTTGTGCCATTCTTTGTTCCAGCACATAGTCTTGGTAGTCTTTATATCCTAATAATTTTGCTCGTTGCTGTCTTAAATTGATAATTTCTAATATATTTTTCTGGTTATCATATTCACCTGCAACAGCGCGAGTAGAATAGGCTTGCCATAGTGTTTTGCGCAGCTTGCGATTAGAGCAATATTGCATAAAAGGATAATAACTGGGAAAGTCCAAAGTAAACAGATAGCCAGAGTCATAGCCGTTTTCTTTCGCGACCTGGGCCGCCTGTTTGATATTGTTTTCTGGCAGACCGGCTAATTGATCAGCATCTTCAACGTGGAGGTGATAGTCGTTGGTGGCTTTGCGAATGTTTTCTGAAAATTCTAATGATAAGCGAGCAAGTTGCTGATCAATTTCTCTTAAAGTCTGTTTATCTTCATCATTTAACAAAGCACCATTTCGAGTATAGGATTTAAAAGTTTTTTCAAGAACCTGGCTTTGTTCCTGCGTTAAATCAAGTTGTTCTTTTTGCTGATAGAGTTGATTAATTTTATCAAATAGCTCGGCATCTAAGCTGACATCAGATGAATAACTAGTGATACGAGAATTAAATTCTTGTGAAATCTCTGATAGTTCATCACTGCAATGGGAACTATATAATGCAAAAAAGATACTGGAAATGAGATCTAATCGATCGGCAGCACTCTCTTCCGCCAGTAAAATGTTATCAAAACTAATTTCATTTTGCTGTTTTATTTTATCTAAATTATTTTTAGCTTCTTTGATAGCAATATCCAAAGCAGGTAAAAAATGTTCTACTTCTATCCTGCTAAAGTCAATGGCTTCGAAAGCTAAGTCTGAATCTAAAAGTAGTGGGTTTGTCATGATTGTTTGCCTGGTAAAAAGAGATATTAACTGTATATACCCGTGACTATCCAAAATACTAGATTTTAGCATTTTGAATAGTCAGGGGTATATATCTCTAACCAAATGAAATTCAGACAGCTAAGTAAAAAAAAATCATCATGTACTTTCCTGAACACTGGGTTATCTCACTTTAGCCTGTCTAGCAACAGAATTATTTGGTATCATAAAGTAATGTCATTATTGAGGGGATTGTTATGTGTCGGTTATTGATTGTTCCACTTTTTTGGCTAAGCTTTGTTGTGCATTCTGCAGAATTCCAGTTAGGCTTACTTAATAATAGCTATGATAAAGCTGAAACGGTATTAAGAGAAGTCAGGTTGATTAAAAAACATTTTGGTATTACTAAAAAGCCCTATCCGAAAGTAATAAAGACCAGGCTTCTAACCCGTCACACTCGTGCCAGAGCCTATGAACTGTATGCCAAGCTTAATATTCTAAGAGTTAAAAATAACCTGGGTATTATTGAGCCACCCAATATGGAGCCAACAACAGAATTAAACCCCATTTATACCTATGCACAACTTGATCGACTATTAGCCGAAATTGGGATCTTAAAACTTCACCTGGGTATTAAAGAAAAAGTATTGCCGGTAGAACAAACAAGTAGCAGAACGGCCACCGATAGCTATAATTTATTAGGTCTAATTAGCGCAGAGCTTGATACGATTAATGGTGAAGCTTTCACCCCTTCACATGTTTTTGCCGAAGCTATGCGTATTTATGAAGATCTGGATGCCATCTTATTACGGCTTGGTATTGATGATAGTACCACGCCACCGAGGAAAAGAGTCGATGACAAGCCTATCGATACCTACAAAATTGCAATTAAGCAGTTAAATGCGATCAAATCTATACAAGCGGGTATCGGCATGACCAGTATTGATTATTTTGCCTTTGAACGACAGGATGTAACGCCTTCAGATGTTTATGAAATCACGCAAATTATTCTCTCGGAGATACAGGTTATTAAGGCCTATATTGGTTTAAATCATGAGATTACCCGTGGTGCAAAATATTATACCGGTAAAATGCCCTCTGATGTCTCACAACTAATGAGATGGTTGTATAAAAAAATCAGACTTATTAACCTTCAACGAATAACAGAGGGTAATTGATATGAATCTTTCTGTGCAAAACAAACTGACTTATACCACTATATTTCTTACATTTATTGTTCTAGTTGTAATTGGCTATGTGGGTTATAGTAATACTCAACAGGCCTATCACGAAAAAATTCTTGAATCAGAACAGACTGAAGTCGGTGATATGGTTATTTCCATCAAAGAAAAACTTCAAGTGATGAAAAAAGATGCAAATTTTATCGCTAACTTCTATGCTATGCAAAAATTCCTGAACTGGCAAAGCATTGGTGTTGCTAATAAAGTTAGCCGTTGGGAAAAAGCAACAAAAGACACTTTTAAATCCATTATTGATCTGAAAAAGATTTATTACAAGTTACGTATCTTAAATAATGATGGTAAAGAGCAAATTACAGTCTTTTATAACCAGGATACACAAGAAGCTTATGTGCAAAGCAATGATAAACTTCAGGATCGTTCTAAAGAACGATACTTTACAGAAACAAAGAATCTTAACTTAGACGAAGTTTATGTTTCTCAAATGGAACTGAATGTCGAATTTGGCAAAATTATTTATCCTCTGGTTCCTATTGTTCACTTTACTGCAGCCATCTATGATAAGAACGGCGATAAGCGAGGTGTTGCTATTATTAATGCTTATGCTGATCACATTATAGAATCACTTAGCATACATCAGCAGCACGTTAAAAGCCGTATTTTAATTAATAACGACGGTTATTATCTTCATCATAAGAATAAAGATAAACTCTGGGGTTGGCAGTTAAATAATAATGATAATTTTAAGCAAGATAACCCAGAAACTTTTGACATTGTGATGAAAAATGAAAAAGGTTTTTATGAAAATAATGGCCTGCTTTTTACTTATGAAAGGATTTATCCTGACATCAATAATCGCAGTGAATTTTGGGTATTAATCAGTCATGTAGAAAAAGACGTTGTGTTTGCGCCAGTGACACGTTTTCAGCGTACTTTTATTTTGATACTGATCATAAGCATTGTTAGCCTGATGATTATTTTGCAGCGCTATATTAATTCATTTCTTCATCCGCTTAATCAGGTTACAAAGCAGTTACAAGCACTTTCTCGCGGTAGGGTTCAGGAAATAGAAATTAACTATAAAGCAAATGATGAAATCGGTGATTTAATCGATTCATCTAAGCGTTTGCTCACTAATATTAATACCACGATCAATCAGGCAAAGGTGGTTGCAGCAGGTGATTATTCTAAACGTATTGCTATTGACGATAAGGATGATGCACTGGGTAATGCGATTAATGAAATGACTGACCGACTGGATCAAACCGGGCGGCTGGCACTGGAACTTTCTCAGGGTGAATTTGATGGTAACATCGATATAAAAAGTAATAAAGATGCGCTTGGTACAGCTCTCAATGAATTAATGGACTATTTCAGGCGGATTACCCGTGTTGCTGAATCCATTGCAATGGGTAACTTTGATATAACTTTCAAATCCACAAATGACAAAGACAGACTTGGGCAAGCAATTAATGAAATGATTATGACCTTAAAGCAGGTGGTAGAACAGGCCAATGCAATTGCAGCAGGTGATTTTAAACAACGTATTATCCCTATTTCTAAAGATGATGAATTAGCCAGAGCTCTTATTAGCATGACAAACAGGTTAAAAGACAATCAGCTGCAAAATAATAATAATCAATGGTTACAGGAAGGGATTACCGTACTGAACCAGGAACTTTCCGGTAATAAAAATGTGCAGGAAGTGTTTGATATCTCTTTAATAAATCTAGCCAGATTCACTGGTGCCGTTAGCGGAGCAATATTTGATTATAATGATGAAACGCAAAGTCTTTCCCTGACTGCCAGCTATGCCTTTACAGAGCGTGAACAATTTAAAAACCACTATCATAAAGGTGAAGGCATCGTCGGACAAGTAGCTCGTGAAGGCGTTAAAATTCATCTTCACCGTTCCAGTGATGATTCGATGATTATTGATTCAACCATAACCCGGGAACGAGCCGTTTCGACTATCGCCTTACCCATTGCGTACGAAAATGAATTTCTCGGGGTTTTATTACTTGCCTATAGTACAGAGCTGAATCCAGTCACGACTTCCTTACTGGATCAAGCTGTCTCAGTGCTTGGCAGCTATCTGTTTACCGCCAGTAAAAATGAGCAAATCAAACAGCTCTTAGAAGAGTCTCAACAAAGTTTTGAAGAATTACAGGTTAAAAGTGAAGAATTGCAGCAATCCAATGTGCAAATGGAAGAGCAGCGTCAACAGCTTGAGCAGCAGGCCGCCGAGCTGAAAGCCCAAAATGAACGCGTTGAGAAGGCTCGTCAGGAACTGGATATACAAACTCAGGAACTGGAACGCTCTAGTCGCTATAAGTCAGAGTTTTTGGCCAATATGAGTCATGAGTTACGTACCCCATTAAACTCTATTATCTTGCTGTCTAAATTATTAAAAGAAAACAAAGACAATAAGTTAACAGAACAAGAACTCAAAAAAGCCGATGTGATACACCGCTCAGGCAATGATTTATTATTGCTTATCAATGACATTCTTGACCTTTCCAAGGTTGAGTCCGGCCATATGGAAATTAATTTAAGTCCTGTCAATACGGCAGAAATTCGTCAAAGCCTGCTGACTTTATTTGATGAATTAGCCAGGGAGAAAAAGCTGGATTATCAAGTTATTGACCGGTTGCAGGGAACGTTAATTACGGATGAACAAAAAGTATTGCAGATTATGAAAAATTTACTGTCAAATGCCTTTAAATTTACCAAAGATGGGGACGTTACCGTAAATATTGCTACCAGTAATAAGCCTGAATATGCCTATATGTTTGAAGTTCAAGATAGTGGTATCGGTATTGAATCTACGAAACAAGACTTAATCTTTACCGCCTTTAAACAGGTCGATGGCTCGATAAGTCGAGAATTTGGCGGCACCGGTCTTGGCCTTTCGATTAGTAAAAATTTTGCTAAAGTGCTTGGTGGTACAATTACTTTATACAGTCAATTAAATAAAGGAAGCTTATTTACGCTTTACCTACCGGAGCAACAGGATCAGATTCCGTCAAAGATAGCGCATACTGAGTCAGCGCCAGAATTGAACTCAAACTTTCACTTCAAAACTGAGCCAAATAAACCTGAAATAATAATCGATGTTGAAGAGCAGAGTGTTACCGATATTGACGCTAATCAGCTAAGTGATAAAAATATTATCATTGTCGATGATGATCCGCGTAATATATTTACTATCTCTTCCGTGTTACAGGTTGCTGGAGCACTAACAATGCACGCGCTAAATGGTAAAGAAGCTATAGAAAAAATTCATCATCACTTTGATGAGCTGGATCTGGTACTAATGGATATTATGATGCCTGAAATGGATGGTTATGAGACCATACAAAAAATTCGTACCGATAAGGATATCGCCAACATTCCGATTATCGCAGTAACGGCTAAAGCCATGAAAGAAGAACGTCAAAAGTGTTTGGATGCGGGAGCGGATGATTATATCTCCAAGCCCATTGATATGAATTTATTACTGAAACTGTGCGTATCATGGATTGAGAAAGGCCGGTAACATTGAAAGTCTTTAATCGAGCTAATATAAAATCAATTCTTGTCGATGCATCGATTGACCAGAATGATGTTTATGAAAGTTTTAAACTAGCCACAGAAAAACCAGGAAACTATGAAATAGAGCTTACCAATAATATTACTCTGGGACGAGACCGGATCTTATTTCTGGCATCACTATTGAAACAAGCAACATACAAATTGAGCATTCGACACCCTTTTTTATCCGGCTATCTCGCTAAGCTAGGCATACATCATAAACGAGCTTATTCTGCTTTCGAGTCAACTAAACCTGAAATACGTCACTTTGATGTGGTCTTATTAGCCGGTTCTGCAGGTAGCCTGGAAAACATTATCAAGATACTTGAACTTATGCCGAATACGCATATTAGCTTTGTTATCGTACAGCACATTTCTAATCACTCTAAAAAATACCTTGATAATATTATTTTAAATAAAACCGGTCATCAGGCACAATATATTGATAATGGTACGGTGATTATGCCGGGACAAATCTATATTGCGCCGCCGGGGTTTCATAGTGTGATTGAGTCAGGTATCGGTAAACTGCTTGAAAGTGAACCTGTCAATTATGCCAGGCCTGCTATTGATGTGACGCTGGAATCATTAGTTAATACTTATCAGCACAACTTAGCAATTGTTCTGCTGTGTGGCTATAATGTCGATGGCACAACGCGACTGGAATAAAAAAAAAAAAAACAAGCAACCATTATTGCCCTTAAGCCTGAACTCTGTGATGATGCAAAGTCTATCCCTACTGCTGCGATAAAAACAGGACTGGTTGATGAAGTTCTGACAATTGATGGTATTGCCGATTTTTTATCCTATTATAGCGATGTCAATCATAATAAATTAAGACGTCTTAAAGCTTTTTTAAAAAGCCTGAATGAAACCTACGGCTATAACTTTGAATCCTACCAGCTTGATAGTGTTATGCGACGAATTGATACCGCAATGCACAAACAGGGTTTTAAAAATTACGATGACTTTTTTAGTGAAGTACTTAACAATAAATTGTCCTTTACCAAACTCTTTTTTGATCTATCTATCAATGTGACTCAGTTCTTACGTCAGCCAGCTTCTTATGACTACCTGAAAAATTCAGTTTTACCAAAGATTGCCAGTTATAGCCATTTAAAAATGTGGTGTGCGGGAGTATCCAGTGGCGAAGAAGCGTATACTCTGGCTAGTTTATTAGATAGCTCTCAGTTTCTTGAAAAAACCATTATTTATGCCACTGACTTTAACCCCTATATTTTACAAATCGCAAAAAATGGTCTTTATTCTAAAACACAAGTGAATAGTGTTGTCTTTGCTAATAACGACGAAACCGAACATTTTCGTCAATTATTTGATCAATATGATAATATTATGTCCATTAAGAGCCGTATTGCTAAACATATCCATTTTTTTAGTCATAACCTGACCACGGACGCATCTTTAGGAGAGTTTCAGCTGATTATTTGCAAAAATGTATTAATTTACTTTGATGACGATCTGCAGCATCAAGTATTAAATCTTTTTTATCATTCACTTTCCCTCGATGGCTACCTTATATTGGGTGAAAGTGAAAATATCATGGGGCAAAAGAACCTGAAATTATTCAAAACCATTAATAGCAATGCCAAGATCTATCAGAGGTGTTTATAATGTCTAAGCCTTTTACTATTTTGTGTATTGATGATAATGATAACAACCTCTATACCCTCGAGTCCTTATTATTGTCACTTGACAATACCAGAACATTAACTGCTAATTCGGGTACCAAAGGGCTGGAAAAACTTTTACATGAGCCAGTTGATTTAATCCTGCTAGATGTACAGATGCCGGAAATGGATGGTTTTAGTGTTGCTGAATTTGTTAAGAATAACAAAAAAACATCGCATATACCGATTATTTTTATTTCTGCAGTTTTTACATCTGAAGAGTTTATTAAACGAGGCTATCGTCAAGGCGCAATCGATTATCTGGCTAAGCCAATTGATGATAACCAGCTACTGAATAAGATCTCTTTTTATTTACAATTGCTGCAGAAACAAAAGGAGCTGGAAAATCAAAAAAACAGGCTTCAGAATATCCTCGATTTTCAGGATAATATTGTCATTGTTTTTAATCGTGAAACGATTGTTCAGGCTAACCAGACTTTTCTCGACTTTGTTGGTTACAAGTCACTGACCGGTTTTAAAAAGCACCACCGCTGTATTTGTGATTATTTTGTTAATGAAAAGAGTTATCTATACGGTAATGTCAGTGACTGGTTTGATAAGGTTCTAAAATATGCGGATAATCCTCCGATTGCCATTATGCCTTATGAAAATGAAAACCATTATTTTGCTGTCAAATTGAATATTCTTGATAGACAAAAGGAATTGTATGTTGCTTCCTTTACCGATATTACTAAAATACAGCTAGAAAGCCTGGAATTTAAGCGTGAAGCCGTACATGATCCGCTGACGAATATTTATAATCGTCGCAAGTTAGATATAGAACTCAACAGGCTTATTTTTATATCAAGAAGTTACCGTCTAGAGCTTGCTGTATTAATGCTGGACATCGATCATTTCAAAAAAATTAACGATGACTATGGTCATCAGGTTGGCGATGAGGTATTAATAGAACTCACTCAACGTCTATCTAAAAATCTGAGAGAAGGTGATATTCTGGCTCGTTATGGTGGCGAAGAATTTGTAGCCATCATGGTAAAATGTTCACCCTCTGAAGCCCTTCATAAGGCTAATCAGCTGAATAAAATAATTGCCGAAAAGGCTTTTAAAAAAATTGGCAAACTGAGCATTAGTATTGGCATTGCCTCACTAAAGGCTCAAGATGATATCTCATCAATCATCAAACGTGCGGATAAAGGACTTTATCTGGCTAAAACCAAGGGACGTAACCGAGTCGAAATGGTGCAATAATGACAAACACTCATTATCAGGTTTTATGTGTTGATGATCATGATGCCAACCTTTTTTCATTAGAACAGTTATTGCAAGATATCCCAAAAGTAAAAGTCATTAAGGCTTTATCCGGTACAGAAGCACTAAATATACTATTAACCCAGCCTATTGATCTGATATTGCTCGATATTCAAATGCCCGGTCTGAACGGTTATGAAGTGGCCGACATTTTAAGAAAGAATCAACTCACACGAAATATTCCAATTATATTTTTAACCGCTGTTTTTAAAACAGAAGAATTTATCAGCCGCGGCTTTAAACTCGGTGCTATTGATTATTTGACTAAGCCACTTGATGATAATCAGCTCATTAATCGTATTCAACTCTATCTTAATGTGCTTCATGAACGCGATCAGGCCATACTTTTACAAAAACAGTATCAAGGTATTACTGATTCAATGGGTGAAGGCCTATATGTTCTCAATGAAGAATTAAAAGTCGACTATATTAATCAATCTGCACTTCATCAGCTGGGATTTTCGCATAGTGAAATTATTCATAAAAAAATCCATGACCTTGTGCACTATAAAGATTCTAATGAGAATTACCTCCATAGTGAAGACTGCATCTTTCATGCTATTTTTAAATCCCAACAAGCCTTTTGGGGAGAGCAACTCTTTATCAGAAAAGATGGTTCACAGTTTCCAGCACTGGCCAGTGCTGCTCCGATTATGGATGGTTCTCGCTGCACCAAAGTCATTGTTTTATTTCAGGATATTTCAGAAAAAATTGAACAGGAAGGTAAACTTTTACAGCTTGAACAACAAAGAATTCGGGATTATGATGATTTTATAAATTCATTAGTCAATGTTATTGAGAAACGAGATACCTATACAGCTGGACATAGTGAGCGAGTGGCGGTTTATTGTGAAATGATTGCCAGAGAACTAGGGTTTAAAGAAGAGCAGATTTCTTTACTGGTGATTGCTGCAAAACTTCACGATATAGGTAAAATTTCAACACCCGATTCCATATTACTAAAACCGGGTAAACTTGAAAAACTGGAATACAATTTAATTAAATATCACCTCAATACCGGCTATGAGATTCTAAAATCGATTGAAAGCTATCAGGAAGTGGCAGAAATCATGCGCTATCATCATGAACGCTATGATGGTAAAGGTTATCCTGAAGGCTTCAGTGGTGACAAAATTCCCTTAATATCACATGTTATGATTGTCTCTGATGCCTTTGATGCAATGACCACAAATCGAATTTATAAGCCACGAATGAAACGCGATAATGCCTTAAATGAACTGATTGATAATAGTGGCAGCCAGTTTCATCCTCATGTTGTCGAGGCAGCAATTAAGGTATTGTCAACGTTGAAGTTGCATGAGAAAGTTAATCAACTGCCGAAAGATGAAGTAGAGCATCATCGGTTTAGTTATTTTTTTAAAGATAAACTGACCCGCCTTTTTTTGCCCGAGTATGAACGATTAGTAACAGAACTTTATTTTTCTAAGCAAACGACCTATCGATATGTTATTCGACTGCAAAATTTTAGTGAATATAATAAACGTCATGGTTGGGATAAAGGGGATGATTTACTGGAAAAATTTGGAAAATGGCTAATGCAATACTACCCGGATGCCGTTATCTTCCGAATCGAGGGAGATGATTTTATGATTGTTAGTCCAGTCTCTTTAAAGGTTGACCGTGAAGATATCAAAAACTATTCGACTATTGCAAACACATGTATTGAGGCAGTTGTTGAAACGGTTTAAATAAAAAAGCTTTCAACCCAGGCAAACTCACCATTCATGTTTACATTCAGAGCAGATATATAATGTTCTATCTTCATAGTGACTGGGTAACAATTTGCTTAATGGTTTCTTTGATTTTCATTAATTGTCGTATCCGTTTCCAGAGCTTCATTGGTTCCTGATTATAATAGTGTAGCAATTGCTTTGAATTAACCCAGAACAACTCACGTCTTTTTTCAAAGCGCTCATTTTCGAAGTTCTTCCATTGCAGATTAAGAGGTTCCAGATCTCTAAATGGTACTTCTATAAAATAAGTATACCAGTCTTTATGTGATAACTTTGCACGTGGTTGGCGCTGACATTTCCAATACGGTTTGACATCAAAAAGAGAATAAAGGTAGTTAATTTGCTGTTGAATCTTTTCTGGTGTTTTATATGCTTGATGCAGTTCATTATCAGGCGTAAAAAATAATGTTTCTGTTTCTTCTACAAATTCTCTAATAGCTGTTTGCCGATAGGTTTCACCCTCATCTTTCCCGCCACCAAAGTCATTTAAAAAACCCGCTTTTCTTCCTTCAAATTTAGTTTGTAGCAGAAAGTAAACCTTATCGTTATATCTGCAAAAAGGAATGAGTCCTGCTCCCATAAGAAATACCCATCATAATTGAAATAAATTTATGTTATCAAGAAGCCAGCCATAATCTGAATTTTAATCCGATAGCACTGGCGGCCCCCATCGTAACGCTATCAACTTTACCATCACGATCTATAATATATACCATTGGTGTTGCACTAACCGACCAGAGGTGGCTGACGATACCATCAGGATCATTGAGTACAGGGAAGTTATAATTGTTTTCATTCAGATAGTTTAGTACTTCCTGATTTTCACCCGAAGATAAAGCAATTGAAATCACCTGATAATCAGCGGATAAATCTGTAATAATGGGAGAGCTTACTTTACAGATAGGACACCAACTGCCCCAGAAATAGACTAAGACTGGAGATTTTTTAACCATATCACTCAAATTGATTAGTTCTCCTGAAATTAAAGTCCCCTTTAATTCAGGTGCAATTGCTGGGGTATTACGAGTCTGATATAAGGTAATAGCATAAAAAATCACAATAAGAATACTGATATCACGCAGTAAGGTCAGCCAGAATTTTTTTGTTTTAAGTTTATTTAGCATAATTATGCTTATCGATAGATAAAAAATCCATTTTCAAATTGATTCGATATCGTTCGAGTTTCAATTTTATCAACATGACTATAAGGTGAACCTGCTTTTAGTATAGAAATAAATTCATTTAGCTTGTTTTTATCATCAACTGAAACACAAGCTTCAACATTACCACCGGGTAAATTCATAACATAGCCATTAAAACCTGCTTCTGATGCCATTTCATGTACAGAAGCCCGGTAATAGACTCCTTGTACTCTGCCACTAATAATGCATTGATAGCTAATCATAAATGTCCTACTTACCATTATCTCGTGCTGTTAAAGTCTTTCACTCTTAGCGAAAACTGTCCATGTGCTCTAAACTAACTTCATAGGCAACTCTACGTCTCTTAAATTCAAATGCGTATATTTCATAGCTTAAGTTTCTATAAAGTCTTAATCATAGGAGTAATTATAGTTTGTTTTCATTTATCTGTTCATATTGTTTATTAACCAGATGAGTAATTAGCATAATCAGTAATACGGATAGACCAAAGACATACAAACCACTATGTAGCTCAATACTGGCAATAGCTTCTAATTTGACCGTAACAATTAAAACTGCAACCACATAAACATCAAGCATACCCCAGCGTCCATAATCGTGCATAAGCCTTAATAACTTTTCCTGATGTTTGTTTTTTATCTGATTATGCAACAATATTTTAAATAGTAACAATAATTTAATCATCGGTAAAACAATACTAAAACCTGCAACTAAAAGAAAAAGCAGATAATGACCTTTACTGAATAAGGTATATACACCTGATGCAACTGAAATCGTATCTTCAAAGATTAATAATTTTGTTAAAGTCATCATAGGCAGGAATAGACCAGAGACAAATAGCAATACAGTAATGAATGACAATAAGAGCATTACTTTGACTTCCATATCTGAATATAAACTTTGCATTGATAATTGTTTTTAATAAATGGACAAAATGAGTCAATTAATGGTATGAATGTAAATTTTATACTCTTTATTATTAATATCTCTTGCCCACATGTATTTTCTACCCTGGTAAGGATAAACGAGAATTATTTCTTTAAGAAAATTCAGCTCTACATCCTGAGACTGAAAGTGTCGTTTTAAATTGGAGTGATAATACTCAATCGATTTTTTAATTCTACTGGTTAATTCCTCGGACGGATAAAAATCTGCGTTAATCCAGTCTATTTTTATATCAGCCCCTTTAACACTAATGTTGGCCAAATCATCGACCACATAACCATTATCCTCATAATTCATTAAGCTTAAAAAACTATCACCAAAATTATGCAGAGCAGATGAAATGTTTTTTGTCTTCATGCTCAATTGCTACGTTGTCACTTTTTTTGTCTTGTTCTTTGAAAAACTCATCGGGAGATATTTGAATAATTGCCTGTTCCTGCTGCTTACAGCTTTTGCATTGAACAATGAGCGGGCTTTGATTGTCAATAGATATCCGAGTCATATTACCGCCACATTTACGACAGTTTTGAAATGGCTCACTCATGATTCTCAGCCTTAAGTATATTTTCTTTAAACCATTGTTTGAGTTCAGGGTTTAATTGCTGCCAGAAAACACCATGATAATCAGGCTTTTTTGTTTCCAGATAAATTAATATTGTGCTGATCAATAATGAAATTAGACCGACAAAAAGCCAGTTTAAATAAGCAAACAGCAATGTACTTATGGATAATAAGAGAAAGCTGCCAGCCCAAATCAATTCCGGGATTCGTGATAAACGAAAGACATTACAAAAAAGAAAAAAATGCCCCACAACAAAAACTATCATGTATGAAGCCACAGGTAAGTCTTTATACAAGGTAAAAGATAAAACAATCCCTATAACAATGACCATAATATCAAGCTTTGACAAGCGAAAACCGGGCTGAAATTTCATGTTACTTAGCTGTCTTCAGGGCTTTACCAAGCCACATGTCATGATTAGGATAATTACCCATTAAGTCCATTGCATAGAGTTTTTTATCCGGATCGATTAAACCTTCACTATCCTGCCAGGGAATAATGTTGCCAGCTACATCCTGCGATTGATAAAACCAGGCATAGCCGCCAAAATAATCATCACCGTGAAAACTAAGAATTTTGGGTAGTGTTGGTTCATTTTTTTCAAACTGGTCTCGTTGGAATTTAAACTCTGACCGGGCATTCTCACGCTGGCAATAAAATTTATGATAAAAACCTGCCTGATCATGAAAATCACCATCATGCACATGAACTGTGGGAAAAAATAATTTCTTTGAATCTCGGGTAGGAAATTCAAAAGCCATTGGATGGATGGTATTTTCTATTTCCTGATCCTCTCTGCTTAAATCTATTTTTAACTGAAAGACTGCAAAACCATAATCTGCATAATCGGGCATTTTGTGCCAGACTTTATCAGGCAATCTAAATCGTGGGTCAAGTCGTTTAAAATCTTCCATGGAAGGCACATAAGAGGCTTCATAATCCCCAACTTCCTCTACTGTTAGTAGTGGTGGCGGTGCTCCTGCAGATACTGCATCAAGATCATCACTTAAATCAAACATAATTTCTTCTACTTCAGGTAAACAAACCCTGGATAAATCATCAAAAAAATCAGGATAATCTTTCAAGTTAATAAATCTAAGGGCATTTTCATCACTTCCCGCCAAAACAGGTAAAGGTAAAATCATAGCCGCTGTTGATGTTGATACAATGGATAAACTATAAGCAATTAGTTGTTTTTCATGACTGCTATGCCTTGCAAAAATATTAGTTTTTGTTACCTTTAACCAGGCTTGTCTTTGAGCTTCTAAATCTTCAGTGGTTATAATACACATTAGTGTTTCCATTAGGGCTGATAGTATAATTCATTGTGGTCATATGAAATTGTGAATCTTTTTCTTTCTTTTAGCTACTAACCTTATTACCACTGAAAATTCAGAGTAAACATAAACTTTTAGCAAACTTGTTTACATTTAATCTATTAATTTTGGGTAATTTTGACTCAATTAAAGACAGTCTATCAATGTCTGTTGTCTCAACTTTATTCTCAACTTATCAGTTGATAACCATAAAAGAGTAAAATACCATAGTAAATCACAATTAAACAGAATGGTAACTACATTATGGGAACTTATGATTATTTAATTCTGTCTTTGATTGTCTTTTTAGTACACGCTGTGTTTGCTAATATTATTTTTATTCAAAGGCAAAAGACTAAAAATTCATCATATGAAGATAGTTCTGAAAAAAAGTGATTAGCAATACCTGGATTGTTAGTCTGTAAGACAATTAAGATATTTTCGTAACGGTTGTTTTAATCGCTGAGTTTTAGCCCCTGAACAGTCGCCTCCTTTTAAGTTTGAAAACATTTTTAGATAGCTCTATTGTTTCCTAAGTTCGAGGTAGACAAAATTAATACATTGTATTAAGTCTAAGTTATAATATACTAAAAAGAAGCAAATTGTGTAAAAAAAATGATCTATTATAAATAGTTTACAAATAAAATTTATGGTGACAATTGAGTGAAATATCTGAAGCTAAGTAATAAGCTATCTATATTTATGGTTATAGGAATTATAGTGCTTGTTGCAATTATTGGTATTTATGTTGATACATTATTGAAAGATAGTCACTATAAAAGTACAAACGCACGTATGCTTCATGGGTTTAATAGATTGTCTACTGATCTAGCACATGATCTTAAAAACTTACACAAAAGTTTATCTTCAATAAAGTCTAATGAAGGATTTCACGCATCAATTGATCTTATCAATAATTATCAAGACAAAATCAAATATAATGCTATCTTGCTTGATGAAGAGAAAAAGATCATTACTAAAGATTTACTCAGTAGAGTAAAGTTATCTTTAAACGATCGAATTTATTTGTATGATGATAATCAAGAACTAATTGCTTTTGTCATTCGTCAAGATGAGAAATATCTTCAGGCTTTTATCTCTTATGAAAATGGTAACCCTATTTTATATTCCAAATTCGATTCAGATGAAACTTATATCAGAAATATGGATAAAAGCCTTTCTGCGTTTTTATTAAATCACAATTATACATTTGACAAGCCCGTTGAAGACAAAGGTGCTTTTAGCTTTCATCATATTAATGATCTGATTAGTGTGAAAGCTCATTTAAGCTTGTTTACACCGAGTTCTACAATAAAAAAAGCGCATATTGAATTGGAAAAAATTTATGATAATAGCTATTTTTCTTCTATTTCTTCGTACCTTAATATGCATATATCAGGAACCTCTTCTCAGACTTATTCAAATAAATCATTTTTGTTGTCCAAAGTCAAAGAGATTGAAGAAATTGACATGGTGAAAACTAGTAAACTTTATATTGGTGTAGCAAATATTAATACAGAAAATGGTCTTTATTATTATCATGTCCGTCTTGATAGAAAGGAATTATTAGAAACATTAACAAAAGTGCGTAATGAATTTATATTAATAACGCTATCTGCAGTAGTTTTGATACTTATGCTGTTTCATTTCTTTTTTCAACAAAATCTATACTCTCCTTTAAACAATGTTATGGCGCAAATTAACGGACTTAAAAATTGCACTGACAGCCATGATGAGTTGAAAACTATTTCTGAAAATGTAAATCAACTCCTATCTACTGCATTTAATGATGAATTAACTGGAACATACAATAGACACTATTTCAAAGAAAATATCACAAAAATTCTTGATGAAAATCAAGGGCAAACAGGTATTATTTTCTTCGATATTGATCATTTTAAACAGATTAATGATACCTATGGACATGATACTGGAGATATTGTCTTAAAAGAGCTCGCAAAATTGGTGCAGTACCACATTAGAAAAGAAGACAAGCTAATCCGTTGGGGTGGCGAAGAATTTATCATAATTGTCAGAGTAGCAAATAGCGAAGAACTTATTGAGATAGCTGAACATTTAAGAAAAAGAGTGGAATCTAATACATTTTCTGAAGTTTCAGACGTAACATGTAGCTTTGGATGTTACCTGCATTCTGAAACTAGTGATATTATGGCTTCTGTTAAACTTGCAGATGAATTTTTATATCGTGCTAAGACTGAAGGTCGCAATAGAGTTGCCTCTTAAAAAACAAAAATTTTAAATCATTGATTTTTATAACTACAATTTCGATCGTAAAATTTTTTTAACGCTGTGGGCACTCTTGACTATATCGTTAATTTTAAGGAACCGTAATGCTTAATTTAAAAATTTTTTACAGTTTATTTTTAATATTTATTTTCCCGATAAATGTATCAGCACAAAATATTAAGATAATTGCATTTGCGCAAGACTCCATGGCAAATGACTTTCGTCAGGCTCAAGTTTTTGAAGTCCGCGATGCGTTAGAATCTAATCCTGATGTTAAGTTTATTTTTGCTGATGCAAAGGGACAAACTTCACTTATGATTAGTCAAATTGAAAAATTTATAGCAAGCAATGTGGATCTAATTATTGTTGGAACCAATGATGACAAGGCTGTAGTCCCCGTTATTGCTAAGGCGTATCAATCGGGTATTCCTGTAATAATTCTTGATCGTGGTATTAAGAGCAAGAAATATTCAACTTTTATCAATTCTGACAACATCAAAATTGGAAAGATCGGGGCAGAGTACATAGCGGATCAACTTGATGGTAAAGGAAAAATATTGTTGTTTGAAGGCATTCAGACAGCAGATGTAACACAATTACGAACAAAAGGTTTTATGGATGAGATTTCTAAGTATAAAAATATTGAGGTAATCAAACGTACCGGGAATTACCTTCGTCGAGATACCATTATTGAAATGGAACAATTAATAGCTGATGGTATTAATGTGGATGCTGTTTTCGCACACAGTGATAGTATGATTAGTGGTGTACGTTCTGTACTTCTTCGTCATAATGTGGATCTTGGATCTGTTATAACGATAGGATGCGACTACACTAGTGAAGCTCAAAAAGCGATTCGAACTGGTAAGCAAACAGGTTCCGTTAAATTCCCGCTTGGTGGTAAACAATCTGCTGAAATAGCACTTAAAATATTATCCGGTGAACAGGTACCTTATCATATATCTATTCCTGTTAAATTAGTAACCAAAGAAAATGTTGATGAGGTGGAACCAATTTTTTAAACCATGGAAACAATTTCTTTTAAACTGTTGCATTGTTCATTATAACTGCTGCAATATAATGTCTACTGAACGGGGGATTTATATCATGTTAATCAGTTTAGAAGTTTGAAAATTTAATTCCATTTAAATCATACATATTAAGCTATATTTATAAAAAAGGTAAACTCATTATGAAAATAATTTCCATTCTAGTCTGTAGTTTCTTGCTGTCAGTTAATTCTTTTGCCAAAGAAATAACTCAGGATTATAAAGGTATTTCAACACAGGCGAACTTGGTCACTGCAAGCGATAATTGGCAGGCAAGTTCGGTAGTTCTATTGCTACATGGCACTATTGCCCACAATAAAATGGAAATCATTGCTGCTTTACAAAATGCATTTAAAGATAATGAAATCACGTCTCTGGCAATTAACTTGAGTCTTGGCTTAAATAATCGTAAAGGTATGTACCCTTGTGCAACACCTCATACACACAAGCATACCGATTCATTAGAAGAAATAGATTTATGGTTAAACTGGTTAAAAAAACAGGGGGCTAAATCTGTTATTTTAATGGGACACTCTCGTGGTGGTAATCAAATCGCCTGGTATGCCAGTGAACATAATGCTGATAATGCAATTACTCAAGTTGTTCTTTTAGCACCTGGAATTGTAGAACCTGGCGAACTAGCAAAAGAATATAATAAGAAATATAAAACGCCTTTAAAACCAATTCTTGATAATGCAAAATCTCTAATTGCCGCAGGTAAAGGAAAGGATATGTTAAAGGATATTGATTTTATTTATTGTGCTAAAACCTCTGCTACAGCAGATGCATTTGTTAACTATTATCAGGAAAATAAAAACTTTAACACGGCTGAGCTAGTTAAAAAAATTGAAAAACCCGTCATCGTTATTGCAGGATCTGAAGATACTGTCAGTGCGGATGTTGAAGATAAAATGGCTGAAGCGGCAGAACTTGATAATGTTAAATTACATACAATTGATGGTGCAGATCATTTCTTTAGAGACTTATATATTGAAGAAGTATTAGAAATCATCATGGATAATTAAATCCATCGTCTAACGCTTTTCTTGTACTGTACATAATCATCACCAAATTTTTGCTCTAAAATAACTTCTTCATATTGAATCTGCATGGTGTTTATTGTCCACACAAACGTGGGCAATAGGACCAGTGCTGAGAGCACACCTAAAAATAATGACCAGCCAGTAAGCAATAATAATAAGCCCAAATACATGGGATTACGTGAAAATTTATACATTCCTCTTTTAACAACAGTTTCTGCTTTTTCTGGTTTCATTGGATTAACCGAAGTTTTTGCAATTAGAAAAAGAAATAAAGAACTTAAATCAATAAGACCTCCAATAAATATAATACCAATGCCTATATCTTGTGTATCAATAGACCAGGAATAAACTGGGTAATACTGACTTAAAAGCCACATCAATCCTGCAAATATAACCATATAAACTGGTGGCGGAATAAGAAGCTTTAAGGGATTAACATAAGTTATCGTAGATTTGGACATTAGACTTCACCATAAAATATAGAAAATATTATTTACTTCAATTTGTTCATCTTTCATTCATTTTAATACTCGTATAATCAATTTAACACATCAGAAAAACTAAAAAGGAGAAAATGATGAAAAAGTTAATTGGATTTTTAATTTTATGTTTTGCCCTATCAGGAACTGTTATGGCAAAAGGACAGCACCAGGGTTGGGATAACAATAATGGACATTATAGTTCTCATTATAATAAGCATGACTATCGTGATCATCAGTCAAATCACCGAAATTATCGTAAAAATGTCAAAATTGACAGGCATCATAGAAGAGACCATTACCGTCCAACAAAAGTGGTAAAAGTTTCATCAAGACGCCACAATCATCATAATATTGCAGGTATCGTTATTACATCTGGATTAATTGGGTATATTTTAGGTAATGCTCATTAATTTGAGAATGCATTATAAATCCCCCTTTTTCTAGCAATAGTAGGTGCTACGAAGCGAGGGGGGAAGCTTCAAGGTGCATATTTATTTTATAACTAACTCAGAATTAATTTTGCAATTCGATTTATTCTGAGCTATAAAAGACAATATCTTTAACACTTCCAAGAGAATAAATTATGCAGCATTTTGATTTTATTATTATTGGCTCAGGCCCTGCTGGTCAAAAAGCAGCTATTCAGGCAGCTAAACTGGGTAAAAAAGTCGCCATCGTTGATAAGAAAATTAATCTTGGCGGTAATTGCCTACATACCGGAACAATACCCAGCAAAACATTGCGAGAAATTGTTTTATATTTAAGCGGTTATACTCAGCGTGGCTTTTATGGCCAGGGTTATCGATTAAAAGATGATTTAACCATGGAAGATCTGACACAGCGCTTACATAAAACACTTAAGCGTGAAGCAGAGGTTATTCTACATCAATTGCACCGTAATAATGTCAAAGTTTTCGACGGCATGGCATCATTTGAAAATGAAAAAAACATCCAGATAATCGATCCAAAAGGTAAACGAATTCATCTAAGTGCTGATTACTTTTTAATTGCAACCGGCTCTCACCCGCATCGGCCAGCAGACTATCCTTTTGATGATAAACAAGTTATTGATAGTGATTCATTATTGGACTTAAACAATCTACCACAGTCTATGACCATTATTGGTGCGGGTGTGATTGGTGTTGAATATGCTTCAATCTTTAATGCCATGGATGTACAAGTCAATCTAATTGACGGGCGCGATCAATTATTAGGCTTTATGGATAAAGAATTGACTGATCATCTCGTCCATCAATTACGTGATAATGGCATGTCTATCCGTATGGGTGAGCAAGTAGAAAGTATTGAGAAGCAATCAGATGGCAGCATTTTAACCAAACTGGAAAGTGGAAAAAAGTTAATAACAGAAACCGTCTTAGTCGCCGCTGGTCGTTCAGGAAATACCGCTAATTTAGCACTTGAAAATGCTTCTGTCGGCGTTAATAAAAGACAATTGATAGAAGTTAACGAGAACTACCAATCATCCCAAGCTCATATTTATGCAGCTGGAGATGTGATTGGTTTCCCAAGTCTTGCTTCTACTTCGATGGAGCAAGGTCGCCAGGTAGCTTGTCATGCTTTTGGTAAAAATTTCTGTAATACATTGGAAAATTTCCCTTTTGGTATTTATTCTGTTCCAGAAATGAGCATGGTTGGCATGACAGAAGAACAACTAACCAAAAACAAAGTCCCTTATGAAGTTGGTATCGCCCGCCTGAGGGAAACAGCAAGAGGTCAAATCATTGGCCTAGAACATGGTTTACTAAAGTTAATTTTCTCTTTGGATACACAGGAACTTTTAGGCGTTCATATTATAGGCGAAGGAGCTACCGAGTTAATACATATTGGTCAGGCAGCTCTGGTTTTAAAAGGTGGGTTAAATTATTTTCTGGAAAATACATTTAATTATCCAACTCTTGCAGAAGGCTACAAAATGGCCGCACTTGATGCCTGGAATAGGATGAATTAAAAACGAATTTGATTTGCACCAAAATTATGCAAACCATTAATTTTTATCGTTCATTTTAAAAAAATATTCTTTAATATTAAGCTATACTCCTTCCATTCAAACAAATATTGATTTATGGCACTAAATTTGTTTAATTAGTGTTTTTATGAGGAGTAATCGCTTTTGAGTGTTGTCGGTGCAAATTCAATTTTTACGGCCATGAAACAAAATGGGCCTTTTCGTGTCAATGATGATCTATCTTATGGGCATGTTTTTACAGCGCATTCTCGCAACTGGATCCGAACTTTTTGTCTGGAACCGGTAACGGTAACTAAATACCGGGCGGTTAGAGAACATATTTTTGATTTGCTACAAGTAGACAATTATCAGGATATTCCAAAATTATTTGACAAAAAAGTCGATATTATTAAACGTAGCCAACGTGCTTACACCCTGCTTGGAAACCTCTATGGTATCCAGGGCGATGCCAATGAAATACAAAGTCGAATTAAATCCTATGCCAGCAGTGCCGATGCTGTTATCAGTTATTTAAAAAACAAGGTACTAAATAACCAGTGCTCTAATATAGAATTAAGTAATGAAATTGAGACCACCCACAATCCTGTTGAATTACTGCTGATCATATTCAATCCTCAATACCATAAAAAGTCACGCTTTGAAGCGAAGCGAAAACTGGTATTAATGGGGCTAGCGGCATCGATAGATCAGCGTGAACGTGAAACTGATATTGAAAATAAGTTTTCTAATTTCTTAAATTTTCTCAATCGTTATGTCTGGAGCCCTGCTTTAAAAATTGGTGAATTACAAAATGCTTATCTGCATAGCTTTCATGACTTGGATGAATTTTCTTGTACCAAGGTCGATATTGTTGAAAATATCCCAGGAAAGCTTGGCGAAAGAGAAAAGTTAACGATGGTTAAGCGCCGTTTATTTCAATTTAATGATAAACATATTCCTGTTTATGTCACGGTGAGAAAAAAAGACTCTGCTGCTAAAATATTAAAACTGCTTCGTAAGAATGAAAAGAATCCGGCAGTTGCCGTTGATGATGAGCTTGGTCTTATGGCCGTACTTGACTGTACTGCAGATATTAAGCATTTTGTTAAACATCTGACTAAATCTGCAGTAAAAGCAGATTCTATTATGGTATTGGAAGACATAACCGATACTCTAACTGGTGGCTACTACCATGCATCATCGACAGGCAGTAATAGCCATACGCCGATGCTAAAGTTTTTCGCAAGACTGGGTGGTATGCGGGTTGAATTTATTATTCATACTAATGAAACTTATCTTAACTACCGCTATCAACGTGGTGTGGCACATGATGAATATGAAGTCAGAAGATTATTTGATTCTGGTGTTGCTGAGTTTTTATTCCCGGAAGATATTTATCAAATTGATATGAGCTATATAAAACAAAGCCAGCTGGATTCTTTTAGGAAAAAAATAGAATCTTAAATTAGAAGTAAGCCAAGGTATTGATTATTCAATACTCTCAACCGTATATCGACTGACTTTTATATTATTACTCCAGTGATTAATCGGTAAACCGGCCTTTTGTTTTAAATGCTTAAGAAAGCTGACTGCATCGGGTAATTGTTCCCATACTGAGGGTAAGAAAGTACCACGTTGACCATTATCTTCTAAAATCAAGCCATCTATCCCGGGTCGCATCTGCTGTAATAAATCTTCCTCTGAGGCAAAACTCATGGGTGAGCTTTCACTTAATACCGATAAATGATATTCGAGTAAGCTAAATTCAGTTTCACTTAATGAAGGAAAACGCGGATCTGAAAATGCCGCAGCATAGGCATTATGGGCAATATCTTCAGCCAATGGTCGATGCGCAACCAAACTGCCAATACAACCTCTAAGTTGATGATTAATATTTAGTGTGACAAAAGATGCTCGTTTAGACTGTAATGTTTCTGCATAATTGTTTAGCGTAACCGATAAAGGTTCATGATTGTCTAAACCATACTTTATTGACTCTTTTGCCAATTGTAATAGCGTATTTCTATCTTGTTCATTAAATTGTATATTCATTGGGCTTTTGTCTTTTTTAAATGTTATAACAGTATAAATAAAATTTCTGATTTGTAGAGTAGCTGGTGTTATTTTCTGAGTAATAACTGTTTGCACCCAAAGGGCATAACAAGTTGGATAAATGCATGAACTATTTGTTCCTCTGTAACATACTATAGTAATGTTATAGACATTGCTATAAATGTACAAAGCTAGTTTTATTTCTCAGAAAATAAACCCAGCTACTCATAACATGTACTGAAATATAGGAATTAGAAAGCTTAATACAACAACAGGTCATCAAATGGACATAATTAACTCACTTAACTTTTACTCCTTCAATACTGGACTTTCAAATTGGCTTTGGTCACATAAACAAATGATAGTCACTTCATGGATTGCCGTTTTACTGGTCTTATATGGCGATGAGCTCAATAAACTACTAAAACGTATTATGCGTCCCTATCATTATTTACTACGAATGCTTTCATTTGTTGTACTATGTACAGTTGGTTATGGATTTATTGCCATTTATTCTGAAATTGGAGTTAATCAATTATTAAGCTTTGTTCATCGCCATTGGTTTGCCGGAATTGTCATATTCATCTACCTTCTACTTGGTTTTTTAGCCGAACGAAAACATCAGGCATAAATTTTAATGAGAATTGTTTGCATTTTTAAAAATAAGGACTATACTTATTCCTGAGTGAATTACTAAGTTATTTTCAGCTATAATTCCTCATTATCTTTTATAACTTTTGTAAGGAGAAAGTTATGTTTGGAATTATCGTATTAATAGCACTTTACACAACAGCTGTTATGTATTTATATGAAAAAGTTAAGTAAGACAATGATTATGCCATATTCAATTTAGTCTGGGCCTGATTACAATAGATTTCTAAACGGGTCCATAAACTAATTTTCAATAGATAGCCCACGAGCCATAACCAACCACTCTCTGCTTATCACCAGCAGTATCGCCGGAATTACGACAATCTAATTGATTAATATCCAGAGAATGATTTTCACAACTATGCAACATTCCTGTTAATGGCATGACGCCGCAGGCATCATAATGATCCAATTGAGTAAATTTTTTATTCATAATTAAATCTGCAGTACGTTGATCTTTTTCCTGTGCCTGTTGATAATTAAGAAAATGACTTAAATCTGTACTTATCACCAATAAGTCGTTAGGATTATTAATATAGCGGTCAATTAACTGACTACTCACATGATAGGGTGTTTGACCAACGACAATAGGAACTAATGTAAAGTCGTTTAAAACTGTTTGCAAAAAAGGTAACTGGACTTCAAGACTATGTTCTTTGACATGAGCCTGATCCGATTTAAGTACCCGGTTTTGCTGGTGTAAAGCAGTAATTTCATCTGTATCTAATGCAATTTCGCCAAGCGGTGTTACAAACGTATTTACTTCAGGTGCTGCCATACCATTAAAAGCAACATGGTGACTTGGTCCCAATAAAATAACTCTTTTTATTTGCTGTTTATGTGCTGATAGAAGCTGGTAAGCATAAGCTGCCGTTAATCCCGAATAAATATACCCGGCATGTGGAACAATTATAGCAATAGGCTTATTAGCTGAAATATTTTCCGGTTCGACCTGATGAAGAAAATCATTTATCATCTGCTCTAAAGTAGATACATTATCTGGATAAAAAGTACCGGCAACTGCAGCAGGACGACAAGTTTTCATATTATGCTCCTTGAGAAAAATAGTATAAACTTCTTATGACTGACAACTGACAACTGACAACTGACAACTGACAACTCTGATTATGGCAGATTCCAGCTCTAATTCAATTTGCAAAACTAAATACTGGCATAAAATTGATGCCTCTGATAAAAACTCACGTGTGCAATGTGACTTATGTCCACGATTTTGCCAGATCCCTGAAGGTCATCGAGGACTCTGTTATATCAGAGCAAATGAGCAACAACAGATAGTCATGACCTCTTATGGCCGCTCCAGTGGTTTTGCTGTTGATCCCATTGAAAAAAAACCATTAAATCATTTTTATCCGGGCTCATCTATTTATTCATTTGGTACAGCAGGCTGCAATTTAACCTGTAAATTTTGCCAAAACTGGGACATTAGTAAATCCAGACAAATGGATAAATTAATGTCCCATGCATCCCCTGAGCAAATTGCGGTTAACGCTAAAGCCAGAAATTGCAGCAGTGTTGCATACACTTATAATGATCCCATTATTTTTCATGAATATGCAATTGATGTGGCCGCCGCCTGTCGCGAGCAAGGTTTAAAATCGGTAGCAGTGACTGCCGGTTATATCTGCCCTGAACCCAGGCAGGAATTTTTTGCGCAGATGGATGCAGTAAATATTGACTTAAAAGCTTTTAGTGAAAACTTTTATCAAAAAATGACCGGCAGTCATTTACACAATGTCTTAGAAACCATTGAATATATTCACCATGAAACGAAGAACTGGATGGAACTGACCACCTTATTAATTCCTGATCTTAACGATAGTGATCAAGAAATTCATGACATGTGCGACTGGATTATTGACCATATTGGTGCTGATGTACCCATTCATTTTAGTGCCTTTCATCCCACTTATAAATTAACCGATAAACCCGGAACACCCTTAGCGACACTTCTTAGAGCCAGAAAAATTGCACTGGATGCGGGCCTTCATTATGTTTATACCGGTAATGTGCATCATTCTGAATCAGCAAGCACCTGGTGTCACCAATGTGGTCATTTGTTAATTGAACGAGACTGGTATCAATTAGGAGAATTTGGACTCACGCCTGATGGACAATGTCTCAATTGCGGCACAATTTGCTCGGGTCACTTTAGCCTTTAATTTGCAACTTGTGTAAATGCCTAAACCCAAGTCAGTCATTTATCGCCAATGAGTGTCTGTTCACCGCACCGACCAACAAACGATTACCCACTTCTAAGGCAAATCTTTTTCATAGTTTTGGTGTTTATGACGTTATACGGTGCTCAAGGGGAATGATAAATCTAAAAACAGCGCCACCATCTGGGTGGTTTTCTGCCCAGATTTTTCCCTGATGTATTTCGATGATTTGTTTTGCAATAGCCAGCCCTAAACCAGTACCTTGAGTGGTTCCTACAATCAAATTTTCTCCTTGCTCAAAGGTTTCGAAGATGGAATTAAAGTTATCATTATAAATACCTTCTCCATAATCTCTGATAGAAACTTCAATAGCTGGTAAATCATTATGTTGCGTATGGCTAGATTTGATATCGATAGTTTGTCCGGAAGCGGAGAATTTAATGGCATTAGAGAGTAGCTTATCAATGACTTCACTAATATGGCTGATATCTAAATCTGCCTGATCGTTGTCACAGGTTTCAAGCACCACACCAACGCCTTTATTATTAAGTTCTTTTTGATATTTAGCAATGCTATCCTTAATAATTTTTGTTGTTGAAAATGATATAATTTTTAAAGACTTTTTATCAGATTCTAAGGTACTGACCTCAATAATATCATTAAGCAATTTCATCAACCGCTCAGCACTTTGATTAATATTAGAAAAGAATCGAGTATTTTTTTCAATCGTTGATTTTTCAACCCTATTCAAGCCCATGCTCGAATAGGATAAAATACCATGCATTGGCGTTCTAAGTTCATGACTCATATTTTGTAAAAATCGTGTTTTTATCTGATTGGCTTTTTCCGACTGCTCTTTTGCTAGTTGTGTTTCTTTTAAGGCTTGCTCCAGCTCAAGTGTGCGTTCTAGAATCTTATTTTCAAGCTGTTCGGCATTATTAGATAACAATTCCAGCACCTTAACCTCTTCTGTTACATCGGTACGAATAGAAGTATAACCACTATGTTCATTTTCACGATTATATAAAGGTACAATCGTGGTATCGACCCAATAAAAGCTGCCATCTTTGGCTCGATTTCTGATCTGATCCTGCCAAAGTTTATCGCTCTTTACTTGACAATACATATTACGCCAATAATCTTTATTGCAATAGTCTGAACTTAAAATCCGATGGTTTTGACCCAGCAATTCTTCTTTGCTATAACCACTAATTTCACAAAACTTTTCATTAACATAAGTAATATTTCCTTCCAGGTCAGTCATAGAAATAATTGCATGGTGATCCATGGCATCTTTTTGTGCCTGCAGTTGAAGTTGTGCTAACTTAATATCTGAGATATCAACTCTAATCGCAATGTATTCAACTATATTCCTGTCTCTATCCAGAATGGGTTTAATAAATGAACGGACCCAATAGCAGGAACCATTTTTGGTCTTATTTTTAATCTCACCCTGCCAGGACTGTTTTAAACGGCAGATACTATGCCATAGATCCTGATAAGTTTCCTGAGATGTATCTGGATGGCTAATGATATTATGATTTTGACCAATTAATTCTTCTCTGCTATAACCTGAAATGCGACAAAACGCATCATTCACATAGGTAATGATGCCCTCAGAATCAGTTTTTGAAACAATGGCACTTTCATCAACAGCATCTTTATATTCATTAAGAATTTTAAACTGTTCAATTTTCTCTAGTTCATGTTTGCGGAAAATGGTCCAGAACTCTGTTTTAAATAAAATTTCATCTTCAGTATAAGGCTTGCTGATAATATCTTTCACACCCGACTTGTGACTTATTTTTAGCATTTTGGGGCTAAAACTTTCTGATAGCACAAGTACCGGAATTTTTAATAATTGATTAATTTTATTATCGTGATTAACTAGAAATTTCAGCCTGTTGTCATCTTCAACAACCATATCAATGAATAGCAGATCAACATCTTTTTCATTAAAGATATCCATGATATTGTCTTTATGACTGGTGACGACTAATTCATACTCTTTATCTTTATAAATATCGAGAAATCGTTGTCGTTCCTCTTTTGAGTCTGATACCAGGAGAATATTATAGGAACACTTTTTATCAAGTTTTGCTTTTGATTTAACACTGACATCCAAAGTATAAGAAAATTGCTGATCATTTATTGCCTCAAAACGATATGTAATGGCATCACTTATTTTTGCAATTTCATAAGTACCAACACCACCGCCTTTGGCATGTGTGTTTTTACCACTTCGTCTTAACTCTCTATATTTTTTCTTAATGGATTTTTGATCTAAAGATTGAACCTCTTTAAGCCTAGGTTCCAGTTTTTCTTTATCTCCTTTAGAAACGATATTAGAACTGCTAATTAAATAATCATCATTATGCAGCTTAAAGACCCTCAGTGTTCCTACCGGAGCTAAGTCATTTGATAAACTATTTTCTTTTTGGCAATACTTCATGATGTTCTGGCACACCTCAATCACAATTGTTGAGATATTAGCCATCATCACAGGGTGGGCAATATTATTTTCCAGGACATCCATATACAATGTCAGTTGCCGTTGGGTTATTTCACCCTGATACGAGATAATTTCTTCCATTGAACGTTCAGTTTTGTTGAAATTTAATATGTTCTACTGATTCTATAGGAATCATAAGGCTCTCTTTATCAGAACACGTTATTTAGAGCAGGCTAGAAAGTAAACGTTTTTGCTGATTGTTTATTTATTAAGAAATCAATTTCAGTTTCAAATAAAATAATATCAGACCACTGATCATCACTGACACGTGTTAATAAGCGAGCATTCATTGCGACGTTTGTGCCGGTTATTAAAAACAGTCTACCGCCAACTTTTAACTTATTTTTATAAGTTTCAGGGGTTTCTTGTAGTGCTCCAGAAATAATAATAACATCAAAAACTCGACTGGTATCATAATCTTGAGATGCATCACAAGTTTCTAAAATAATATTATCAAATTTGAAAGGAACCAAATTGGAGTATGCCTGCTCTGTCAATTCTGGATGTACATCCAGACTAGTAACATGCTTTGCAATTTTAGCTAAAATTGCTGTTAAGAAACCGGAGCCAGTGCCAATTTCTAAAACATGATCTTGTTCATGAACTTGCACTGCTTGCAGAATATGCGCTTCCATTTTTGGCTCTAGCATAAATTGTCCATGGGCCAGAGGAATTTTCATATCAGAAAAAGCTAATTGCTTAAATGCTTTTGGAACAAATTCTTCGCGAGGAATTTCTTGTAAAATTTTTAAACTGTTCTGATCAAGCACATTCCATGGTCTGATTTGTTGTTCAATCATATTGTGACGAGCAACTTCAAAGTTCATTTCACTCATTGCTGTTAACCTTCTGTTTAAATTTTGATTAGCCTCTATTATATACCAGATTTTACATCTTTCACGACTATCCTAATCCATCATAATAAAATAAATTCATAATCCAGGCTAATTTTTTTGTGGATCGCTCTAAAACAAACTCATATATCTATATGATATAACACTAAGATCAGGTATCATTATTGGATTTAATATTAAATTATCGTTTTATTTACTTAGAGCCTATTTCGCAGAATGCCTTCAAAAATTGGTCGTTTCAATATTGTCAAAGTCTTAGGTCAAGGCAGTCAAGGTATTGTTTACTTAGCTAAAGACCCCGTTTTAGAGCGCCAGGTTGCGATTAAAACCATTGATAAAAAACACGCTAATAAAACGGAAAACCTGAATAAGCTACTAATGGATGAAGCAAAAGTCATTAGTAAAATGTCTCATCCCAATATCGTATCCATATATGAAGCTGGCGAAGAAGCCGGCACCAGTTATCTGGTTTTTGAGTATATCAAAGGCCAAACACTTTCCGAACTTATAAAATCAAAACAGTTTCAGTCTCTAAAAAAAGCCATTCCATTATTTCAGTCTATCTGTCTGGGAATGCAACATTCTCATAAAAATGAAATTATTCATGGCGATTTAAAGCCAGCCAATATTATCCTTGATGAAAATGATGTCCCTAAAATTATGGATTTTGGCATTGCACGATTATTAACCGAACAAACAAGTAGTGACCAGCTTTATGGCACACCCAGGTATATGTCGCCTGAATATTTAAGAAATAGAGAAGTTACTGCAGCGAATGATGTCTATGCACTTGGTCTAATTCTATTTGAACTGATAACCGGAGAGGTTGCGATTCCCGGCAAAGATATCAAAGAAATAGTCAATCATGTTTTTAATGGCAAAATAAAACTTCCTTCTGCTTATAATTCCAAACAAGGGAATAAGGAAACCCATGAAGTTTTTGAGCATATTATCCTTAAAGCTACGGAAAAAGACAGACGCCAGCGCTTTAACTCGATGCAGGAGATTATTGATGCTATTAAAAAATACACGGATAAAGCATTAATTATCAATCCTGCCGGCAAATCTGAACATGCTGCAATTTCTTTTCTAATGCGTAAAATTAAGCGCCAACAGGATTTTCCTGCATTATCAGAAACTCTTATTAAGGTGAATACCTTAGTTGATAATGATAGTTCTGATTCTGCTGAATTATCCAGTGTCATTGCCGAAGATATGGCTTTAACCAATAAAATCCTGAAACTGGTTAATTCAGGTTATTATCGTGGTGCAAAACCAGAAGTAAAAACGATTAGTCAAGCTGTTTTGATGCTGGGTTTTAAAGAAATCCGTATGATTGCCATGAGCCTGATTTTGATTGAACACCTGCATAATAAATCCAAAGCCAGCAAAATTAAGAGTCATATCGTCGCATCAATTTATAGTGGTATTTTATCCAAAGATTTATCTTTTGAACTAGGTTTAAAAGAACATGAAGAATCCTTTCTAAGTGGTACTTTTCATCAATTAGGAGAATTATTAACGCTATTCTATTTCCATGAAGAAGCAGAAGAAATTGAGCTCCTTATAGAAGAAGATAATCTCACTAAGGAACAGGCCGCTACTAAAATTCTGGGAGTGAGTTATTTAAAATTAGGGACTGCAATCGCCCGCGAATGGAAATTACCAAATTATATTATTGATGATCTAGCTCCTTATAAAGTTGATAAAAACCTATCCGCAAGCGACAGAAAAAAACTACAACTTAAAGATCAGGAAAAACGTCGTGCCATCTCAAGTTTATCCAATCAATTATCAGATGCATTAGAAGACAAAAATGATTCTCAATGGCGCAGCAGCGCGGTAAAAGTCTGGCGTGAATATTCAGATGCATTAAAACTGAAAGATGATTCTTTAAAAAGACTGGCCGAACAAGCTCGAAATAATTTAGTTGAAATTAATCATATTTTCAAAATAAATTTAAACGAATCAGATGTTATTTCCAAAGTTCAATCATTAAATAACCCCTCAGAGCAGGATGCTGAAGATTTAGATAAAACACAGGTATTAACAGCAGAAGAAATAGATAGCTATACTAAAGAAGCGTTGGACGATATCAATACTATTGCTAATAAAGAAAAAATTGATCCGGGAATTGTTCTGGAAAAAGCACTTAGAGATATTCAATATGAATTAAAAAA
>JADGAU010000130.1 GCA_015231865.1 Gammaproteobacteria bacterium
AAAGACCATCTTGAATCGCCTGATAAGGAATGGCATTGACTAAATCTCGTAAGGTAATTCCTGGTTGCATGGTGCCGGTGAATTTGACTAAAACCGATTCATACATATCTAATGGCATAACACCTGTTGCAGCAGCAAAAGCAACCAGACCCGAGCCTGCCGGAAATGAAATTCCAATAGGGAAACGAGTATGTGAATCGCCACCTGTACCAACGGTATCAGGGATTAACATACGATTAAGCCATGAGTGAATGACGCCATCGCCAGGTCTTAATGATACGCCACCACGGTTTTGGATAAAATCTGGTAAGGTATGATGTGTGGTAACATCGACCGGTTTTGGATAAGCAGCCGTATGACAAAACGATTGCATCGTTAAATCGGCTGAGAATCCTAAACAAGCCAAATCCTTTAACTCGTCACGAGTCATTGGTCCGGTGGTATCCTGAGAGCCGACGGTAGTCATGATAGGTTCACAATAAGTGCCTGGTCTGACACCCTCTAAACCACAGGCTTTGCCAACCATTTTCTGGGCTAAAGTATAGCCTTTACCAGTATCATCAGGTTGAACAGGTTGATTAAACAAGTCACTAGCTGGAAGTCCTAAAGCTTCTCTGGCTCTTGCAGTTAGGGCACGGCCAATGATTAAATTGATACGACCTTCTGCCTGTACTTCATCTTGAATCACGGGTGTCTTTAATTCAAAGGAAACGATTTCTTCGTCTGAGTCATGTTTTTTTATTTTTCCTTGATAAGGGTAAATATCAATAACATCACCCATTTTTAGACTGGATACATCCAACTCGATGGGTAATGCTCCAGAGTCTTCCATGGTATTAAAGAAAATTGGTGCTATTTGTCCACCCAGACAAAAACCACCGGCACGTTTGTTTGGTATAAAAGGAATATCTCTACCCATATGCCAAAGGACCGAGTTAGTGGCTGATTTTCTTGACGAACCGGTTCCGACAACATCACCAACATAGGCCAGAGGATAGCCTTTGTCTTTAAGTTCATTGATTAATTTAATGGGGCCTGTGACGCCATGCTCATCGGGCTCAATACCATCGCGAGTCATTTTAAGCATAGCATTGGCATGTAAAGGGATATCGGGACGAGTCCAGGCATCAGGAGCCGGGGATAAATCATCAGTATTGGTTTCACCTGTTACTTTAAAAACGGTTACTGTCGCTTTTTCAGGCATTTTGTCTTTAGATGTGAACCACTGTGCATCAGCCCAAGATTGGATGATTTGTTTAGCAAATGGATTATCTTGTTTTGCTTTTTCATTAACATCATGAAAAGCATCGAAAACTAATAGCGTATGTGATAATGCATGGGCTGCTTTAGCTCCCAATTCATCATTGTCAAGACAATCGATTAATGGTTGGATATTGTAACCACCGAGCATGGTACCCAAGAGATTGACGGCATCATTAGCATTAATTAGAGGCGAACTTGTCTCGCCTTTGGTAATTGCTGCAAGAAAACCTGCTTTAATATAGGCGGCATCATCTACCCCGGCAGGAACGCGATAGGTGATTAAATCCAGAATTTCCTGTTCATCACCAGATGGAGGTGATTTTAGTAATTCTACCAGTGCAGCGGTTTGTTCAGCCGTCAAAGGCTTTGGTGGGATACCTTCCTGAGCACGTTCAGCAACATGATTACGATATTCTTCTAACATCAGCACTTCCTAATTTATCTCATACAAATGGTAGTGTAGTTTAACATTAATTATGAATTTTTGCATTTATGATATAATGTGTTTCGTAAGCAGGTGGGCTTGGCCTGTGACTAAATGCTCTTTCTACAGGGATATTTCAAATGCGTTACACTAATGATCACTTTTTAAAGAAAAAGAAGCAGGGCGAAAAAACGGCAGTGTTAACGGCTTATGATGCGAGTTTTGCTCAGTTAATGGAAAACGCCGGTGTCGAGATTATTTTAGTTGGCGATTCTCTGGGAATGGTGGTTCAGGGTAATGATTCTACAATACCGGTTAGCATCGACGATATGATCTATCATACACAATGTGTTAGTCATCAGACTCAACAAGTTTTAATTATGGCTGATTTACCTTTTGCGACGACTTATAATACTGAATTGTGTTACCACAATGCGGCACGCTTATTAGCAGAAGGTGGTGCGCAAATGGTAAAAATTGAAGGAGGGCAAATTATGCTTGATACGGTTCAGTTTTTAACTCAAAGAAGCATCCCTGTTTGTGCCCATCTTGGTTTATTGCCACAATCTGTTTATCGCCTTGGCGGCTATAAAGTGCAGGGGAAAAAGGAAAATGATGCTCAGCAAATCCTGGACGATGCTATTGCTATGGAAGCCGTTGGTGCCGATATGATTTTACTGGAATGTGTGCCCGCAGATTTGGCTAAAAAAATAACCCAGGCGGTTCAAATACCTGTTATTGGTATTGGCGCAGGTAAAGACTGTGATGCACAAGTCCTGGTGAGTTATGATATGTTGGGGATGTCATTAAATGGTTCGCCATCGTTTAGTCATAACTTCCTGGCAGATTTAGCAAAAAGTGATGGTGAGATTTCTATTAAAAGCGCTTTTGAAGCTTATGTTAATGCAGTTCAATCAGGCATTTTTCCCCATTAATTTTTACAATTCACGTTACGAAAACTCAACACATTAATAATTTATAATTATGGAAGTTATCGAAACAATAAAAGAATTAAGACAAACGCTTAAATCAAGTCAGCAACGGATAAATTTTGTCCCAACCATGGGTAATTTGCATCAGGGTCACCTGGATTTAGTCAATTATGCAAAATCTCTAGAGGGACAAACGGTAGTGAGTATTTTTGTTAATCCACTACAATTTGATCAAAAAAATGATTTAGATGCCTATCCCAGAACCATTGAAGAAGATAAACAAAAGCTAATTGAATGTGGCTGTGATGTTTTGTTTTTACCAGGCGTTGATGAAGTTTATCCGGGTGGAACAGCAGAACGCTTATCACAAACAATCGTTTCAGTTGCTAAGCTTTCATCTCGTTGGGAAGGAGAATCTCGTCCAGGACATTTTGACGGCATGGCCACGATAGTGGTGAAATTATTTCAAATGGTTCAGCCTGATGTGGCAATATTTGGTCAAAAGGATTATCAGCAATTACAAATAATCAGACAATTTGTTAAAGACTTATGTATGCCAATAGAAATTGTTCAACAGCCTATTACTCGTGAACGAGATGGCTTGGCGATGAGTTCAAGAAATAGTCGTTTAAATTCATACTTTAGAGAAATAGCACCGATTTTATATCAACAATTGCAAATAATTACAGAGGGGCTTGATTGGCCAATTTATAATCAACGTAGACAACAGGCAGAACAATTTTTAACAGAAAAAGGTTTTAATGTAGAATATTTGGCACTAGCAGATCAGCAGTCTTTAGAGCCGGTAATTGGCCGAGTTGAAAATACCGTGCTACTAGCAGCAGTTAAATTAGGCGGTGTCAGACTTATTGATAATATTGTGCTTTAAAACACTATTTAAAACACTAATAGTATCATCTGCTTCCCATGCTTTTAATTGTATATAGCAGGAGGACAAAATAAGTAAATTTTAACCATCGATAGTATTAGGGCGCTCATCATCGCCCTTATATTTAGACGCTTGTTCAACGGCACTCTCAACGGCAGATGTGACCATTTGATCAATTTTGTCACGTTCGCTGCTAGTCAGGAAGAAGGCCATATCAACATCATGGCGAACATACCTTGAAGGCAGCATATTTAAAGCAAGGCAAGCCACATCCTGTAAATAATCCTCATCCATATTCTTGATGTCGCTGGCATAATAAGCAATAATTTCACGAACTACTAAAGTTTCATAATAATTGTGGATGGAATCAAAACGCATTATTTTCTCCTGATGATTTCATTTATATTTATATTTTATCGGCAATTTAAAAATTTACTATATTTTTATGACAAAAAATAAAGCATTAGTTATCTTTTCTGGTGGACAGGACTCAACAACCTGTTTGTATTGGGCTATTGATAAGTTCGGTCAAAACAATGTAAAGGCATTAAGTTTTGATTATGGTCAGCGTCATGCAATTGAATTGGAGTCAGCAAAAAAGATTGCACAGCTTGCTAGTGTACCTCACCAAGTAATTCCAATAAATACTTTTAATGCAATACAGAATAATGCTTTAACCGGTAATATTGAAGTTGAAAATACTACCGGTGAAAATGGATTACCCAATACTTTTGTACCCGGTAGAAATTTAATTTTTATTACTTTTGCTGCAGCTATTGCTTATCAGGATAAGATTACTGATTTAATCACAGGTGTTGCACAAACTGATTATAGTGGTTATCCGGATTGCCGTGAAAATACCATTGAATCGCTGCAAAAAACAATTGCCTTAGGTATGGAATATGAGGTGAAAATACATACCCCCTTAATGCACTTAAATAAACAACAAACGGTTAAATTGGCTGAAAAGATCGGAGCAATGGAAGCGATGGCATACACACATACTTGTTATAATGGCCAATTTCCGCCTTGTGGAGAATGTCCTGCCTGTCTATTAAGAGAAAAAGGTTTTAAGGCTGCAGGTGTTGAAGATCCATTATTAACTCGAGCTAATGCTAATGTCTGATTTATATTATCTGGTTTCCAGTCAATTTGAAGCGGCAAGTCAAATAACTTCATTGGCTCAAACACATAGAGCTTCAAGACTACATGGGCATAGTTATTCAGTCTCTTTAAGAATTAAATCACAGCAACAACAGAATGAAATATTGTCTCAATTTTCATCAGAACTGGAATACCTTTCTGAAAAATTGAATTATGGTTTCTTAAATGATGTGATTGAAAATCCAACAGATGAGAATATTTCAAAATGGTTTTTATCACAACACGGCTTAAATCAACAGCAAGAAGAAAATATTTATCAGGTAGCGGTGCAAAGTACTCAGCATAGTGGGGTTGATTTGGTTCGTCCGGATCAAAAAGGTTTATATCAGGCTCATATCTGGCGGCGTTATCGCTTTGAAGCAGCACACCAATTACCCAATGTTGAACCGGGGCATCAATGTGGTCGTATGCATGGTCATGGATTTGAAGTCATCTTACATGTTAATCAACAGCTATTAGATCAGGAAATGGGTGTTGATTTTGATTTACTGGACCAGCTTTGGTTTCCTATTTATAAACAATTAAATAATCGTTGTCTTAATGATATTAAAGGCCTGGAAAATCCAACTTCTGAAGTTTTAAGTCATTGGATCTGGCAACAAATCAAACCCCAGGTTGATGCGCTATCCTGGGTGACTGTTTATGAAACTCATAGTTCCGGTTGTCATTATAATGGTCGGGATTATAGAATCTGGAAAGAATTCTTGTTTGAAAGTGCAATAAAAAAGTCAGGACAATTACTGGGGCATAGTTATAAATGCCGTTTACATTTGCAGGCCGATTTAGATGAAGTAATGGGTTGGACAGTTGATTATGGTGATGTTAAAAAGATATTTAAACCAGTTTATGAACAGCTTGATCACCATTGCCTAAATGATTCTTTAAATACTTACTTAAATGAAGATGAACTTAATTTACCTCAATTACTCATGTGGATGAAACAACAGATATCAGAAAAATTACCGCAACTGGATCGTATTGATTGTTATCAACAACCTGGACAGGGAGCTCAACTTTGTTGGGGAAGTGAACCTCCAGCGATACCTGATTAAGATGAAATTTTTTATAAAACTTTCAACCCTAATATTGATATTTTATCTTTCTGGCTGTGCAACAAGCCCACCGGAAGTTATCAATAATGCCTGTGCAATTTTTAATGAAAAATCTCATTGGTATAAAGCAGCCTATAAGTCTTATAAAAAATGGGGAGTGCCCATTAATGTTCAATTAGCCATTATGCACCAGGAATCCAAATTTATTAGTGATGCCAAGCCACCTAGACAAAAACTTCTCTGGTTTATTCCCTGGACACGTCCAAGTTCTGCTTATGGTTATGCTCAAGTTAAAGATGATACTTGGGATTGGTATAAGGATAAAACAGGCAATTCCTTTGCAGATAGAGATGATTTTGAAGATGCAGTTGATTTTATTGGCTGGTATGGCACTATGTCTAAAAAGCTTGCAGGAGTACCATTGTGGAATGCTAGAGAACAATATTTAGCCTATCATGAAGGGCATGGTGGGTATCGCCGTAAAACATATCTTAAAAAGAAATGGTTAGTTAAAGTGGCTGATAAAGTAGCCAGAAATTCCTGGGTATATAAAAAACAATTGAAAAAGTGTGAAGATGAGTTTGATAGAGGCTGGAGTTTATGGCCATTCTAATCTAAGCACAATCATTGTACTTAGACTTTTATTCGTCGGTAAGAACTATATTAATGAAGAGGTCGATTAAATTGACAAACAAACTATTAGACATTGAGAATCTATCAGTCAGCTTTAATACACTTGATGGTGAAGTTGATGTTGTCAAAAATGTCAGTTTCTCATTATTTGAACAACATACCATGGCTTTGGTGGGTGAATCTGGTTCGGGTAAATCAGTAACCGCCATGTCTATTTTAAGACTACACGATGAAAAACAGGTTAAATATTCATCCGGAAAAATTAATTTCCATCAGGATAATTCAGTCAACAATATCTTAGATAAAAGTGAGAAACAATTACGTCAAATGCGTGGGCGTGATATAGCAATGATCTTTCAAGAGCCAATGACTTCACTTAATCCGACCTATACCATCGGTAATCAGTTAATTGAACCACTCATGCTTCACGAAGGTTTATCACAAAAACAGGCAAAAATACGTGCCGTCGAATTATTGGCTTTAACTGAATTAGACAACCCTGAAGAGCGATATAAATCATATCCTCATTTGTTATCAGGTGGGCAGAGACAAAGAGTAATGATTGCTATGGCGCTTGCCTGTAATCCTAAATTATTAATTGCTGATGAGCCAACGACCGCACTGGATGTAACTGTTCAACTACAAATACTACTGCTATTGGAAAAACTTAAAAAAGAATTTTCCATGTCGATATTATTGATCACCCATAATCTTAATTTGGTCAAACGTTTTGCTGACGAAGTTTGTGTCATGAAAGAGGGCGAAATTGTTGAGCAGAATACGACAGAAGGTTTATTTGCTAACCCTCATCATGAATACACGCAAAAACTATTAAATAGTGAACCAGAAAGAATGCTGACGGATGATGACGTTAAGCGAGTCAAAAATGAAAAGGTCTTAATGCAAGGACAAGAGATTAACTGTCGTTTTCCTCTTAAGAAAAATTTTTTTGGTAATCCCATTTCATTTATTCATGCAGTCGAACAATTATCTTTAGTAATAAGAAAAGGTGAAACACTGGGTATTGTTGGAGAATCCGGCTCTGGAAAATCAACCTTAGGTCGCTGTTTGTTACAATTACAAAAATGTGAAGGCAGTATTTCCTTTGAGCAAAAAGAAATTCAAAATTTAAGTTTTAATGAAATAAGACGGCTTAGAAAAGATTTTCAAATGGTGTTTCAAGATCCATTTTCATCTTTATCACCCAGGATGACTGTGGAACAATTAATTGGCGAAGGTTTAAGTATTCATTTTCCGGAGCTAAATAAAGAACAAAGGCGAGAGAAAATTATTAAGGTACTTAATGAAGTCGGCCTGGAAGACAATATGATCTGGCGATATCCTCATGAGTTTTCAGGTGGTCAACGACAACGCATTGCCATTGCTAGGGTGGTAGTATTAGAACCCAAACTTATCGTCCTGGATGAGCCAACCAGTGCATTAGATGTTTCGGTACAAAAACAGGTTCTGGCTTTATTGCATGATCTACAGCAAAAATATCATATGGCCTATTTATTTATTACCCATGATTTAAAAGTGATAGAAGCGATTTCACATTATTTGCTAGTGATGAAAGATGGAAAAATTGTTGAATCGGGTGAAACTGAAAAGTTATTTACTGAGCCAACCCAGGAATACACCAAAAATTTATTGTCTGCTTCCTTATTTAAGGAGGCAGAGTTTAAGGAAGAAAAGTTTAAGGAAGAAAAATTTAAGGAAGTTGCTGCTTAAATAATGGATATAATTATTCAATTGCTCGATAAATAAATTCAGACCATTCTTTAAATAATTTTTCATCCACAGCACCAATAGCTT
>JADGAU010000131.1 GCA_015231865.1 Gammaproteobacteria bacterium
AATAGTTTTGATTTGGATGAAGACTTTATTAAAGAAAAGCAAACTGAAACACGACAACTGCATAAGTTACTTGATGATAATGTTTTTTCAGATAATACTTCAGAGATTGATATTTCTAAAGTAAATACTAAACAAATTGAACCACCAATTTCAGAGTTAGATAAAGAACACCAGAGTCTTTTCTATAAAGTTATTGAAAAAGAAAGTTGGGATATAAATACAATACAAAATTATTGTAAAAATTTTGACTTAATGTTTGATGGAGCTATGGAGGTTATAAATGAATGGGCTATTGAAATAACTGAGTTGCCATTAATAGATATTGATGATTTGGTTTATATTGATGTTGAAGTTGCAAAGGAATTAATAAATGACAAACGATAAGAAAAAATTGCGTTCAAGAGAGCGAGATGCAATTATTCGTTCATTGGCTGCGGGTGTTACACCTCGTACGGGGTTGCAGCATATACAGGTTGGTCGTATACGTGAAGTTGAAGCACTCCTTAAAGATATTGAATCAATATCTAATGGAGGCTCTGCTTTTAGATTGATTATTGGTGACTTTGGTTCAGGTAAGAGTTTTTTTCTGCAATTAGTTCGCTCCATCGCTTTAGAAAAAGGTTTAGTCACTATTCATGCAGATCTTGCTCCTGACAGAAGATTGAGGTCTAGTAAAGGTCAAGCAAGAAACTTGTATGCGGAACTTATGGTAAATTTATCGACCAGAACAAAACCTTCTGGTAATGGTTTAACAAGTATAGTTGAAAGGTTTATTACTCAAGCAAGAAAAGATGCAGATAATTTAGATACAACGGTTGAGTTAATTATTCATGAAAAGTTGAATCATTTATCTGAATTAGTTGGTGGCTATGATTATGCTAAAGTTATTTCTTGTTATTGGCAAGGATATGAGACTGACAATGAAAAATTAAAAAGTGATGCTATCCGCTGGTTAAGAGGAGAGTTTTCAACTAAAACTGAAGCTAGACAAGCCTTGGGAGTTAGAAATATTGTTGATGATGCAAATGTTTATGATCATTTAAAACTATTAAGCCTATTTGTACAAGAAGCTGGCTACAAAGGGCTTTTAATAAATATTGATGAAATGGTTAACCTTTATAAAATTGCAAATACACCATCGAGAACAGCAAATTACGAGCAAATATTAAGGATATTAAATGATTGTCTTCAAGGAAGTGCTGAACATATTGGCTTTTTATTTGGAGGCACCCCTGATTTCTTAACAGATCCACGTAAAGGTTTATATAGTTATGAGGCTTTAAAATCACGACTGGCTGAAAATTCATTTGCTTCAAAAGTGGGAGTTATAGATTACTCTGCCGTATCGCTTTATTTATCTAGTTTAACACCTGAAGAAATGTATGTGTTATTAGGCAACTTGAGGCATGTTTTTGCAGGGGGAGAACCACATAAATATATATTACCAGATAAAGCACTAAAAGTTTTTTTGTCTCATTGTTCAAAAAATATTGGAGATTCTTATTTCCGAACACCTAGAAATACTATAAAAGCATTTATTGATCTTTTATCACTTCTTGAACAAAATCCTGAGTTAAAGTGGAATGAGCTGATTACTGAAGTTAAGGTTTTTGAGGAAATTATTACAGATATGCCAGATGCTCTTCTTCAGCATGATGAAGAAATTGAAGAACAATTATCATCTTTTAAACTATAACAATAGTAGCTAATATGCATCAGAAGTTTGATTTGTTACATGATGATGTCAAGCGTTGGATCTGGAATCAAAAATGGAGCGAGTTAAGGGATATTCAAGAAAAAGCTATTGAGCCAATTTTAACAGCCAATTGTGATATAATTATTACAGCCTCTACAGCAATGGGGAAAACCGAAGCTGCTTTTTTACCAGCTTGTTCACGGATTTTACAAACATCACAAAGTGGATTAGGTATTCTCTATATTAGTCCCCTTAAAGCGCTAATTAATGATCAATATCGAAGGTTTGAAAGTTTTGGCGAAATTCTTGATTTAAAATTTACACCTTGGCATGGTGACGTTTCCAATTCAACAAAAGTAAAGCTGAAAAAAAATCCTAGTGGTATTCTACTTATTACTCCTGAATCACTAGAATCACTTTTACTTAATCAACCTACTTGGTGTTCACAAAGTTTTGCAAATTTAGAATATATAATTATTGATGAGTTTCATGTTTTTATAGGCACTGAACGTGGTTGTCAACTCCAATCATTAATGCACCGTATTGAATTTTTAATTCAGAAAGATGTTCCCCGTATTGCTTTGAGTGCAACACTCAGTCAAATTGAAAAGGTGGTAAGTTATTTACGACCAGATAGAAAATTACCTTGTGAAATAATTGAATCTAAAGATTCGAGTTCAGAAGTTAAATTACAATTAAGAGGGTATACAGTATCAGAATCAATTAAACATTCAGATAAGTCTTATTATGAAGAAGTTACAAATGATCTATATAAAATTCTTAGAGGAAAGTCACACTTAATATTTGCAAATAATAGAAAAAATACAGAATTACTATCTGTTGCATTATCAGAAATGTGTAAAGCTAATAGTGTTCCAAATGAATTTTATACGCATCATGGAAGTTTATCAAAGCAAATACGTGAAGATATAGAAATAAAACTTCAAAGGGGAAATTACCCAACTTCTGCAATTTGTACTATGACACTAGAGTTGGGTATTGATATAGGAAGTGTTGATTCTATTGCTCAAATATCAGCACCACACTCAGTTGCAAGTTTACGCCAAAGGCTAGGTCGTTCAGGAAGAAGAGGTGAAGCATCAATTCTTAGAATATTTAATATAGAAAAAGAAGCATCAGAAAACAATACACTTCAAGATAATTTACATTTAGAAATGTTTAAATCTATTGCAATGATAAATTTATTACTTGATAAGTGGTATGAACCTCCTGAAGTTGAGCTTTTTCATTTTTCGACCCTTGCTCAACAGACTTTATCAGTAATAGCTCAATATGGGGGAGTTAAAGCCGACCAACTTTGGTTGCTACTCTGTAAAACAGGTGTTTTTAATTTGGTTAATCAAAGTTTATTTACTAAATTTCTTAAGGTACTTGGCAAACATGACTTAATATTACAAACTGAAGATGGTCAACTAATAATTGGAGTAGAAGGTGAAAAACTTATAGGGCATTATAGTTTTTATTCCGCATTTAAAACACCTGAAGAGTACCGCTTAGAACATAATGGTAGACTTTTGGGGATGATACCAATTGATATGCCATTAATGATTGGACAACAACTTATTTTTTCAGGTAAGAATTGGAAAATATTGTCGATAAATGAAGATATAAAACTAATAAATCTTGCTCACGCAAGTGGTGGATACCCTCCAATATTTAATGGAGAGAGTCAAAATATTCATAGTAGAGTGAGGCAGGAAATGCTAAAAATATACAGTCAAAATAAAAAACCAATTTATCTTGATAAAAATGCAGAGAAACTATTTAAAGAAGGAGTGAGTTTTTTTAATACATTGGCTCTTAACAAAGTAAGTTTTATATCAGATGGGGGAAATCTACATCTTTTTACATGGCTTGGGGATAAGATAGTAAACACTATTACAGCACTTATTCGTAAAGAAGGGCTAAGAATAAATAACAATGGAGGAATTGTCAGTATCAGTGATTATAATATTGATTCCTTATCAAAAATAATAAAAAAAATACTAAACAAACCAAAAATAACAGCTTTTGAGTTAGCTAACTGTGTTGCAGATACTAAAGTTGAAAAGTATGATTATTTATTGCCTAGAGAAATACGAAATTTACAATATGGCTCTAAATTCTTTGATATTGATGGTGCATATATATGGCTAACAGAATTTATTGATGAGTTATGATGTGATTAAAATATTGAGTTATTTCAACTATCTTTACACATGAAATTCTGTTGATAAATAGGTGCAATTTAGGTGCACACTCTCACTACAAGAACCACAAATTAACACCATTAGACCATATTAAACCATCTAGAAATTGTTGTATGTTGGTGTTTATTAGCGTATATTGTACATGATTGTGGACTGTTAATCACTTGGTCATATGTTCGAATCATATTGGGGGAGCCATATTCTATAAGGCCTAGAGAGATTTTTATCCTCTGGGCCTTTTTGTTTTTAGTGGTTTGCGTGCCACAGTGCGTGCCGTTTCATTATGGCTAGAAATGACTAGAACTGATGAAACAAATCATTTTCCATTCGTAAAGGATCGTTATCGACGGGGATTGTTAATTTTTCCATCACGTATTCAACTTTCATATAACACAAACTTTTAGTGTCTTTAGCGACACCAACGTTCCAGCAATTGACCTGGTTGCCAAATAAGCTAAAGCGTTGATTAGCTCTTAATATTGTAGGAGGAAATAGACTGGTATTACTCAATCTTTGAGTTGACTAGTTGAATATGCCTCCTTTAAAAGGAGTATAGCCATAAACCTGCAAATGCCTTCGTCAGTCATTAAAAATTTACTATTGTAGTAAGGTGTTCTATTGTAAACTCAATAGCCATATTGAATTTATTGAATATTGGGAGAACTGAAAATGATTTCTGACTCTGTTATTAAACAAAAAGCTGATGACTTTTCTAAAACTCTAAAATAATTCAGCTAATTTCCTGGTTTAATCGTGCTGAGATTTTATAAAAATGTTCACTGTTCATAAATTTTGAACAACAAATAACATAAGTTAATAATTTAACTTTCATTCAAATTCTTTTCTTAGTAATTGTTTGGCTCGTTTCCAGTCAATTAATTCTTCTTTACCTTCTTTAAATCTTTGTTCAGTTTCTTTTAACGCTTGCTGGTGCCACTGGGGGCAGTCATTACTATTTTCATTAACTGATAGTATTGTTATATCATGTTCCTTAGATTCAAGTAAGCCTTGTTTAAGTTCTTCAAATAAATTTCGAGTATTCATTTTTGTTGAATTGGAATTCTGTGTTCTCTATCTGCTGCTAAAATTAAGCATGCTGTAATATCTTCAGCTTCAAGTTCCGGGTAATCTTCTAAAATTTCTTTTTTACTTAACCCTTGGGCTAATAAATTAAGTATATCATAAACTGTAATTCTCATTGAGCGGATGCAAGGCTTTCCAGCTTTTTTTCTAGGTTCAATAGTAATTCGTTCATTATAGTTATTTATCATTTTCATAATTTAAGATGTGCCAATGAGTTTATTCGTTCTGTAAGTATCTTGACTCTGGATTGATTAGCCAGATCTGGCGGTAAAAAACCAGGTATTGTTTCTATAAAGTCATCATTCTTTATGATTAATGAAAATTGTTTTTGTATGTAATTTTTTAGTTTGTCATTACATTGTAGTACTTCAGTAGTAATTTCTTCTCGTCCATCAATAACACTGATAATATCTTCAAGATCATGACTGGACAAAAAGTCACTATTCCCTCTGGTTATAAATGCTTCTAATTTTGTTGCTAGGAAGTAGGGAGCAGAAGCGTGCCTGATGATCATGGAATCTATTTGTTTAGTTTCACAATTCATAAGTGCTTCCTGATACCAGATATTTGAGAAACCTAATACTTTTTCATTTGTTGGCATCAGATCCAAAATTAAATCATCCTTTTTCCAACGACAGACAAGTTCCTGACTTTCTTTAAAGCCCATATTCTTTAAAGTTTTGCCTATTTGATAATATTCGTTTAAGGAAATCACTTCTATTAACATATCTACATCAGCTGTGTAGCGAACTTCAGGAGCAGCAGGATCTGTAATTAATAATTCAGTTGCACAACCACCGACTAAGACTACTTGATCAAGGATTGGTTCAATTTCACTGCAAACTGATGTTAATAGTTTTAGATTACTCATCAGAATTTTTTTCTACATTCTGATCGATTTCGATTTTTAATCGTTCTTTAGCCAAATTAATTTCTCTTACACGTCCGCTTCTTAGAATATCAAGATAAACCAGGAGACGGTACAACTGCTGATCTGACTTGATTGCAAAGGGAATCGTTTTGTATATCGGTTTGAACTCATAGCCTTTATCTTTACCTTCTGAATCTGGCCAAACTGGTGGTAAATCCTGATAGACAAATTCTTTATCTAAAAACTCAGCTGCATGAGCTGTTTTTATGCCTCTTGTTGGTTGTCCCATCTCAGCAGGAAAGCAGTATTTAAATCCGTATATTAAAAATTCTTTAATTGCATATTTTACAGGCTTAAACTCAGCAGATAAGAATCCTGATTTTTGTAATCTTTTTAGGCATCCATTAACTTCACCTAAACTTAAATTCAGCTCATTGGCAAGATCACGTTGTGACCATTTAGCATCAATTATCGATTTAGATACTATTTTTAAAATAACTAAAATATCCTGAGGCTTCATAGTTTTGTTCACTGTTCATAAACTTTGAACAATAATAGCAGAGTTAAAAAAAAGATCAAATAGAAACCTATATAGTAACAGGTCTATGGATGATTGATTGACATTACTAATGGTACAACATTACTGATATTATCTGACAATAATGTTTCCAGAAATCTATCATATTTTGCCATGCCAACAACTTTTTCAGGGAGATGATCATGTTTATCGTAATGTTTGAAGTCTACGCCTGTTAAACCATGATTTTGAATTAAATTCCTGGTTTCACGATTTACTCCGGCATCGATCATCAAATTTTTACATGTCCTTCTGATATCACGTAAAGTAAATTTTTCTACTTTATATTGCTTACAATATTTCTGAACAGCTTTAAGCAGGGTTTCCACACGAATAGAGGTTTTGCCATCAGAACTAAAAGGGTAGGACTTATCCTGAGTTGGCAATGAATCCAGAATAGCAAAAGCTCTGACTGTTAATGGCGTTAAATATTCTCGTTTAGAACCTCTGCCTTTTGTATCGGTAATTAACAGGGTTTTTCTACGATAATCATAACTATCCCAACTTTCACGTAAAACTTGTAAGGGGCGTTGTCCTCCAATATAGAAAAGAAATTTTATTGCCCTGGCGGCAATTACTGAAACACCTTTGGTTTTATCAATATGTTTTAGGAAATGTTTGACTTCCTCAATTGATAAACTTCTATCTTGGGTATTCTCAAATTGTGTTTGTTTGGGAATATTAACAACTGGATTTAATTGCACATTGAAAATCTTATCTTGTTTTAAAGGATCATTGGTTATTTTTACCGCATGATTAAAAGCAGCACGATTGGATAATAAAAAAGCATCCAGAATTAAATACGAAATGCCCAAAGAAGTTGATTTAGGCGGAAGTATTAACGATAAAGAAAATTGGCAAGTCAGAATTGATTGGTTAATAAAGCAATTGTTGATTTCTATGAAGCAGTTTTAGAAGATAATCTGATTAAGCAGTTAGTCAGACTGAACTATGAACAAGTGACTATTGCTGATGAAACACAATTACACTACCAGAATATGGAAATAGATCAGTTTAGTTATGTACAAAACCATTTTCTGTCAAATAAGCCCATTTATTTCCGATACTGATGTCTCTTTTGTAGCAAATGATAAAGTCAATAATAATGCAGACAATATCGAACATGCTTTACGACAAATGGTAGAAAGTATTTACCAACAGAAAAAGTTATCTTCCTTGTCATTAGCAAATGAACCTAGCCAGCTACTCGTCAATATATCAACAGCAGTTGATAATTTTAATCTTTCAGATTATGAAAGAATTATTACCTCCTTAAAAACACTCTATGATAGTAAAATTGAGATAATTGCTTTTAATGTGATGAAAGATGAACTCGGTCAAGATATTGAGTTGACTATTATTGCTCAATATAAATTTCAAATAGACTCTGATCTTTTACCTAAGTCGCATGATTAAAAAAGAATTGGCCAAAAGTACATCAAAATTACTTGTACTCATCTAAAGGTATGGGGGCAAAATCATTTTCAATTAAGGCTTCATTCCAAATACTCCTTTCCTCATTTTTTTCTGCATTGATGCTAGAGGCTATTTCTTTTATCTCCATATCTTCCTGAAGTTCTCGAGATGCATATTTAATTGCAATCCCATTCTGTTTAACAGCAGTTAGAACAACTTCTTTATCTGATTGCAGTGCTTTTGATACAAATTCTAATGCTCTTCCATCACCAGACACAGCAGCTAATACAATTTCT
>JADGAU010000132.1 GCA_015231865.1 Gammaproteobacteria bacterium
CTTAGCTGGAATTTCATTAGTCTCCAGTGTTGTACTTGCAGATGTAATATACAGTTTCAGGTTATCAGGTGAAATTGTTATATATAATGATTCTGGTTCAGTCAGGTTATCTCCTTGACTATCCACTGCAGAAACTTTTAACTGAAAATTTCCTGATACAGTGAAGGGTATTTGAAAACCGCAAGAACCTGAGTTGTCAGTACTGCTGTTGGCACATTCAATAATACCATTTGAGTTTGCAGTACCAAGCACTATGCCTGTTTCAACACCTTCATAAGGTTTTTGATCATTTGCATTTAATTGCTGTATTAATGAAACCCTAATTTCTTTAGCTGCAATGCCATTGCCTGTGCCGTCAGTAAGACGTATTTGATAGTTTTCAGTACTATCAATAGATGAGTTGTTAACACCGCTGATAGTTAACTCAGTACCATCAATATAGAGAGTAATTGAACTACTTGCTGAACCTGATCTTGCAGTAATGGTCACGCCATCAGGTCTATTTTTAAACCCTCCTGCTGTAGAAACTTGAGCAGTTATCTGACCAGAATCATCACTGACACTTTGACTAGCCAGTATAGCAATTGCATTATCATCTGATGAAAATACAACTTCTGCCTCCGGTAGAAGGTTATTATTTGCATCCTTGACCAGTGCGGTTAGTTCAATATAATTTGAAGAACCTGTTAAAATACTTGCTGAATTAGAAAATAATGTTATTGAAGAGCCTGTAATAACTGGTTCGCCTGGCTCACTGGGTTCTGGTTCATTAATGGTTATATCTGTTGAAGCTACCGTCAAATTACCATTTAAAGTCACTGCGGCTGTAATGGTATCTGATGAAGTACAACTTTGAGAATTATAGGTAGCGCTTGCTATGCCATTAATGAAGTTTGTATTACTAAATTGAGCATTTCCAAGCGCTGCGCAGTTAGAATTAAAAACAACATCATAATTATTCGTTGTTAATAGTTTATTTTCATCAACTATATAAGCTGCAACTTTAGCGCTACTACCCTCTGTAATTTCCTCTGGCTTTATTTCTAAAACACCTTCTGTAAATGAATCTCCCGTACCTTTACCTAAGAATAAGGTGGGGGTTTCTGTGATATCCGTAATGGTAATATTCCCACTTGCAACTGTCTCTACTCCATTTAATGTGACCTTTGCAATAATTGCATCAGAGACACTACAGCTTTTATCAGTATAGGTTGTACTCGCAATACCATTGGTTGTTGTTACACTTATGTCACTAAAAGAGGCTTTATCTAAAACCACACAATTTGATGAAAATTTAACCGTATGACTTAAATCTGATAAGGCTTTATTATTATCAACAATATAAGCTGAAATAAAAGTACTTTCACCAACCTCGATGGTACTTGTCTTGATTTCTAATACACCTTCTGTAAATGAGTCACCTGAACTACTTCCAAGTGAATAGGTTTTGTTTGAATAATCAGGTGAATTAATTGTTATGGTACCTGTTGCAACCTTCTGTTTTCCATTTAAATTTGCAGTTGCTGTAATGGTATCGGATGTAGAACAGCCACTAACGATATACGTTGTACTTGCAACCCCATTGTTAGTTTTGACATTTGTTTTAGTAAAGATTGCTTTTGCTTGTGCACTACAATTTGAAGAAAATGTTATGAGATGTTCTTGAGTAGAAAGTAATGAATTTTCATCGACAATATAAGCTGAAACCAGTGTGCTTCCATCAGCATTAAGATTGCTAAACTTGATCTCGAGTTGCCCCTCTGTGAATAAACTGCCGGAATTGCTACCTATTAGAAAGTCGGACCCAGTTGATGATCTAGTTTCTATAATACCATTAGATACTTTTTTCACACCATTGATAGAAACTGATGCTGAGATTGTATCAGATGTTGAACAAGCATTATTACCATAAGTTGTGCTCGCTATACCATTAGTCGTGCTTACCGTTATTTCAGAAAAGGTCGCTTGACCTTGAGCAGCGCAAATTGAAGTAAATGTAACGTCGAGCTTTCTTGTAGAAGGAAGATTATCCTCATCTAAAATATAGACTTTAAGTAATGCTGTACCATTATCTTCATATTCATTAGCATCTATTTCTATAGAACCATTAACAAATGAACCATTAATGTAACTACCAAAAGAATAAAGATTTGCTTCAGCTTCTCTTGCTGCAGCATCAGCCGCATCAGCAGCAGCTTGTTCTGCGTCAGTAGTAGTACTACCCTCACATGAAATCAAAAAAACACTCAAAAGAAGAATGCTAAGAAGAAAAGTGAATCTTTTATAAATATTATTGGTACTTATATTGTATCTTTTAATAGAGTTAATCATTATATTTTATCCTACAAGCTGTTAGGTCTAATTCTACAACTTCTTTTAAATATTTCAATTACTTTTTACGTAAAATTAAAAAGTCTTATAATTATAATCAAACTATGTGAGACCTTTGCATGATTAACATCCACCATGTTTAGGGTTAAATTAAACCTTTAAGTTAAAGGCTTTCGTGCAAAACATCTCTATGTAATATTTTGTAACTATAATTCCAATCACTGATAATAACGAGAGTTTTTAATTTCCCACTGTATATCAGAATATTTTTTCAACCATGGTTTTGAAATTTTTATTTGTTTTGGCAAATTATTCAATGCGTTAATAGCGTTTTTTTTAGTATCATAGCTTCCATAGATTAGTGTATATCTAGTCTTTCCATTGCTCACTCTTTTGTAATAATTAGTATTTTTTTCAAGTTTATTTATTTTAATAAAATCATTTAATTTTTCTTTTGAACTAAAAGTTATTAATTCTAAAGTCCAGTTTTGTGGAGGTATCGAAAGTAATTTAAGTAATTTTTTGCCCGTTACTTGCTTAAAGTTTATATTTTTATCTTTGTTTATTGATACCGTTCCAACCGTTGGTTCATATATTAAATCCTTTATTTTTCGGATCCAATAGCCTTTAGTTTTCAATTTTGATGGTAATTTTTTATATGAATTTTTAGCTTGTTTCTTAGAATTAAAAGATCCATATATTAATCTGTACCAAATTTTACCATTTGAATTCGTTTTTACCCATGATAGCGGTTTTACATCGGGATATCTAGAAATAACTCTTTTTAAAGAACTCAAATTAGATGCACTTAATAATTGAATTGTATAATTTTCTGGCTTTGTTAGTATTGCTGTATTTGAATGTAATTCATCATTTTTATTCAAAACCTCAACTTTATCACTTTTTTTATCAATTTGTTTAAAATCACTAGATTTACTTTTTTCAATATAAGGAGGATAAACATTCAGAATTATACTCGTTTCATCAATTCCTGAAGTAAGTGATATTGTCCATTGACCACCTGTTTTTCCAGTATTAATTGAAATATGAATTTCCTTATCACTTACTTTAATAAATTGATTTGGTGTGTTATGTAATGAAAATATCTTTGATTTAGTTTTATTATTTTCAAGCCAATTAACTTTTATTTTTGTAGTATCTGTGAAATTAACGCCCGAAAGAATAATCGTTCTAACTTTATTGTCAGCAATTAAAACATCAGGCGTAATCTTAAATAAATTCTCTTTAGCCATTATCGGTTCAGAAATTAAAGAATCTGATGGGACAATTTCTTTAAGGTTTGTCAACAATGTAGAATCTACTGGCATATTACTACTTTTACTTTCTTGCATAACTTGTTTTTCTAAATTCTCGTTTACCTTTGGTAAACCGTTATCCTTATCGAGTTTAGAATAATTTTCATGCTTAAAATTTAATCCAAGGTCAGTAGGCTTACTTATTTCTATATTAGACTTATCTAAAATTAAACTTTCCTTATTTATTTTGCTTAAGGCTTTGCTTTCGATCTTTCTAACTTGTTCAGGTTTTTCTTCTGTTTTAATTATATTGGGATCTAAATCAGAGTCTAATTCTTTAGTATTTTGTGTAACTGTCTTATTTGATAAGACTTCATTATTTAGTTGCGTTTTATTTACTTCTATCAAGTCTGGTTCATCAACTATTTCTAAAGGTATTTTTTTAACCTTATTTTCGTCAGTATCAACAACAAATAAATCTTTCTCCTTGATATTTAAGTTATTTTCTGGGACTAAATTTTTTTGTTGCGAAACAACATAGTTTTTTACATCGGTTGTTTCAGGTAATGGTAAAGTCAGTTCAACTTCATTAATTTTTGAAATTTCCTTATCTTTAGAAGGAAAAAATAATATAGCACTTAAAATAACAATGGCAACCAGAGTAGTGGCAAGTAAACCTATTAGAAAACTGGTTTTAATCTTAGAATTTTTATTTTTTTCTGGTTCCTTAAATGATTCAGTTAATTGCTCTCTTATAGAATTTTCTTTATAGCCTTGAAGAGTTATTTCATCACCAGTAGCATTTTCTTGATAACTTTTTTCACCCGACCGTTCAGATGAATCATTATTAAGTTGCTTTATTTTTTCTTGTAATGAAGTTGCTAATTGATCAATATCATCAAAATTTTCAGTGGATTTATTTTTATTCATTATTTTTTAGTGAAGGAATTCAAAGTTTCAATAAGTTTACTATATTCATACTTAGATGAGATAAAACTTGTTGCTTCATTTTTAAATAAAACTAAGTTAAGCTCTCCATCTAATACTTTTTTATCTCCTTTCATAACATTTAAAAACTCATCAATTGTTATGTTAATATTTATTTTAGTTGGTAGACACGCTTTAATAAATAGGTTTTCCATACGTTGAATTGCTTTTTCATCAAGCCATCCATGACGAAGTGAAAGGTCTGCAGCCATCATCATACCAATAGCAATAGCTTCTCCGTGCAAACAATTACCATAACCAGATAAAGTTTCAATTGCGTGTCCAAATGTATGTCCTAAATTTAATAAAGCTCGTTGCCCCGCCTCTCGTTCATCATTAGCGACAATTGTTGCTTTAGATTGGCATGATTTTTCAATAATATATGATAATGCTTCAGGATCTCTATTAAGAAGCTTATCCATATTTTCTTCCAGCCATTCTAGAAACTTAGAATCATTAATTAATGCATATTTTATTACTTCAGAAATTCCTGAACTTAATTGTCTATCATCTAAAGTATTTAACGTTAGCGTATCGGCAATAACACATTGAGGCTGATAAAAAGCACCAATCATGTTTTTTCCTAAAGGATGATTAACACCCGTTTTTCCACCTACAGATGAATCCACTTGCGAAAGCAGGGTTGTAGGAATTTGAATAAAATTAACACCTCGTCGATAAATTGCAGCAGCAAAACCTGTCATATCACCAATAACGCCACCACCCAGCGCAATAAGCGTTACTCGACGATCAATGTGATTTTCAAGCATTTTATTTAGTATTGGAGATAGCCCGTCCAGGGTTTTATACTGTTCACCATCGGCTAATACGACTGTTATAATCTGATAATCAGAAAATAATTGTTTAGCTTGATCTAAGTATAAAGGAGCAATGGTTTCATTAGTAACAATGACAACCTGTTTACCATGAACCGACTTTTGAATTAAATCTTTATTTTGAAGTAAATTACTCCCAATATAAATTGGGTAGCTTCGCTCACCCAATTCAACATTAAGAACTTTCATGATCTAATATTTCTCTTAATTAATTTTTTATATTTGAAATTGATTTAATAAGATTATTGACAGTATGGTTTATACTTTGATTGTCAGTAACTATTTCTAAATCAGCAATAGACTTATAGATTTCTAAGCGTTCATCTAAAATATTTTGTAGTTTTTCTTTTGGATTTTCAGTTTGTAATAAAGGTCTGTTTTTATCGCGACTGGTTCTCTTATATAACTGCTCTAAACTTGCATTAAGAAAAATAATGAATGCACTATCTTTCATCAATTCACGGTTTTTTTCTAATAATACTGCCCCGCCACCTGTTGCTAAAACGATATTATCTTTAGTAATTAAATCAGAAATAACGTCACTTTCTCTTTTTCTGAAACCTTCTTCGCCTTCTAATTCAAAAATTAAAGGAATACTGACACCTGTTCTTTCTTCAATTACCCGGTCACTATCATAAAACTCACATTCATAGTATTGAGCAATGCGACGCCCAATGGTTGTTTTCCCAGCGCCCATTGGTCCAATGAATATGATATTAGATAGATTGTTTCTCAAAATAAATAATTAAGCAAAGTAAGTTGAAAACCTTACATTTTAACTGATACATCGGTATTTAAAATACGTGGCGTAATAAAGATTAATAGCTCACTTTTTATATTTGAGTTATTTTCTCCCTTAAATAAATATCCTAGTACAGGTATATCACCTAAGAGAGGAACTTTTGTTTCATCTGTTGTCTGTGTATTTTTAAAAATACCACCAAGAACAACCGTATCACCATTATTTACTACAATATTGGTCTTTATTTCTTCTTTATCAATATTGCCACCAGTACCTGGTTTATTATTGGTTATTGTAACTAACATCTGTACACGATTATTTGGTGTTATAACAGGCTTTACTGTTAGATTTAAGGTTGCATCAATGTATTCTGTTGTTGCTGGTGAGTTAGCACTCGCTGGTGTAACAGTGGGGATTGATTCACCTTGAGAAATTGTAGCTGTTTCTCCATTTGTTGTTGAAACTCTAGGGCTCGAAATAATCTCTACATCACCATCACTTTCAGATGCTTGTAATTCTAAATCTAATAAAAAATCAGCTCCTAAAAGTGATTTTACTGCCAGGTTACCAGTAAAACTAGCCTGTCCACTACTTGAACCTAAATTAAGTGTAGTTAACCCGGCCTTAGATACGTTAGTAGCAGAGTCATAAGAACTATTCCAGTTAAAACCTATATTTTGAGAAAAAGACTTTTTAGCACTGACAATTCTAGCATCAATGACTACCTGTTTGACTGGCAAATCAAGTTGTTCAATTAATTGTCTAATTTTAGTGATTTCATTTCTTGTTCCATAAACAATAATTTTACTGGTTTTGTCATCTGGTACAAATTTCACATCAGAGGAAATAAAATCACCACTTTTTTCTTTATCCGTATTGGCGTTTGAATCTTTTCCTTTATCCTTGGTATTACTTTCAACAATTAATTCTTGTAAAATTGTTATTATATCTGAAGGCAAACGATAATTTATCTGAATTAATTCTCTAAATTTTGGTAGCAATTTAGCTATTTGAGTTCTAGACTTTAATTCCTGCTCTTCAATTTTAGCAATTTCTTCCATTGGAGCCACGCGAATCACATTTCCCTCTTCTCGCATTGCTAAACCTTTTGTCTTTAAAATAATATCCAGAGCCTGATCCCAGGGAACATTCTTTAGTCTCAGTGTAATACTGCCGCCAACTGTATCACTTGTCACCATATTTTTACTGGTAAAATCAGCAATTAATTGCAATACTGCTCTTACTTCAATATCCTGAAACATTAAAGATAGTCTTTCACCACGATATCCAAAACGAGATTTAAGCTTTTCTTCCTTTTGTTCTTTTGTTAATGGCTTTACTTCTAAAGTAAATTGATTATTAACCTGATAACCAAGATGGTCATACTCACCCTGGGCTGCAATTACAATCTTCACTCCTCCATTTTGTCGATATGTATCAATTAGTTGCACTGGTGTAGCAAAATCTATAACATTTAATCGTCTTTCTAGTTCATCAGGAATCTTCACATTTGCCAAATTGACTACAATTTTATCACCTTCATCTTGTGTGTTAATATTTCCAACTTCTCCATCAAAATTTAGTATAACAAGGCCTTCGCCTTGTGGACCACGTCTAAAGTCAACCTCATTAATTGCTACTTTATTTGCACCTTTCACAGCTTGTTCATCAACTGAATTTAGTGTCAAGATTAAATTATCACCTTCAATTCTTGTTTGGTACTCACTCATAGTAAGCAGTTCAACAACAACTCTCACTCTACCTTGTGATTCTACAGCCTTAATTGTTGATACATTTCCAACATCAATCTTTTGGTTAGCTTCCGCGTCATTAATTGATAAGTTTTTAAAATCAAGAACTAAACGTGCCGGGTTGTCTATCGTGAATATCGTTGGATTAGGAGCTTTATTATTGAA
>JADGAU010000133.1 GCA_015231865.1 Gammaproteobacteria bacterium
AGTAAAATTACAAGTTATTTGTATGATAATGGAGATAATGATGGCAATCAACATGAGTTAAAATGGTAGTAATTGAATGTACATTGATATTATAGACCTTTTAAATTTTGCAGTTAAAAAGAATGCTTCTCAAGTATTGTTAAGCCCAGATTCATCACCTATGTTGCGCATAGATGGAAAATTAAAGAAAATCAAGATGCCTGTGTTAAGTTATAGGGATGTTCATGAGATACTTTATGATTTCTTGGGAGAATATCGAATTGAAATAACCCGTGAATCTTTATTTACAGAGGTTTCTTACGATATACCTGGTATAGGTCGATTTCTATGTTCAGCTTTTCGAAGCCATGATGATTCTGACACCAAATTTGTTTCGGGTATTTTTACTCATATAAAGGAAGATTATAAGCTGAGCTTTAATGCTTTAAATTATCCTCCGGTTTTTAAAAAAATTGCAGAACAACAGCAGGGCTTAATTCTAGTGACGGGTTCTACAAAGTTAAGAATGGATAAGTCACAAATTATTGCTGCGCTTATAAATCATAGAAATAATACCTTTTCTAATAATATTATGACTGTTGAGAATCCAATACTTCAGGTTCACGAATCAAAAAAATCACTAATACAACAACAGGAATTTAACAGGGATATATTTAACTACTATCATTCAATGTCCAATGTACGATTTTCGTCTCCAGATGTATTCATGATTGACCAGTTTGATAATTTAAATTCATTGGAAAAAAAAGAATTTTTATTGCTTGCTAGCTCTGGCCTTCTTGCTATTACAGCATTACCTTCAACTTCTGTTATTGATACACTAAATTATATTGATCACTGCTTTCCAGAGTCAGATAAAAGTTTTATCAATGAATTACTTTCAGAGTCATTAAGAGCAATTATCCATATTGATGCTTTTATCACAAAAGAAAATATTAAACAAATTAGCTGGGAAATAATGGTCAATACAAAACAGATTAGCCCCTTAATTCGAGATGGTGACTATGCTGCAATATTCGATATTATGTATAACAATAAACAGGATATAGTGACTATTGAACACTCACTGGAATAACAATGCGTAATACACAACTTCCCCCATTTAATTTGGTAATATTTTATGTCTGATGTTAATTGGCATTGCATAGAAAATCTACTGACTTTAATGATTGAATATAAAGCCACCGAGCTTATGCTGGTTACAGGTCAAACACCTAGGTTTCGTATTAATGGTGAATTTCAGTCATTATCACAACCAGAACTACCTTTTGAAAAATCTGGTGGTTCGATGGGGGAACTTCCTTCAGCCATGCTTGCTGATTATATGGATGACAAACACCGTCAATGTTTTTATTACACTAATAAAGTAAATTTTATACTAAAAAAACATAAATTGTCAGATTCTGGTTATGATAGATTTATCGTTAGTGGTTTAATTCAGCAATATGGTGGCTCTTTTATTATTACTTATATTCCTGATGATACTCAGTATCAATTGGCCTATAAAAAATTTGAAGAAACTTTACCCATTAAACAAATATCTAGCTATATCAGTGGATTAGTTATTTTTACTGGTAGTTTATTAAATAAAGTGGAAAAATCCCAATTACTTTCTTCAGTTATTGATTATAGAAACCGTCATTATCAACATCATATTTTGATCATTGAAGACCAAATAATAAAAATACATCAGAATAAGAAATCACTAATACAACAAGTTGAAGTGTTAAATAAATCTTCATGTAGACCTTCTTGTGATGCTGATAACGAAATATTTGCAAAAATTGACGCTATAGCACCAGATATGCTAGTAATTGACAGTATAGACTCTCTAACCCCATCATCCCTTAAAAAAATACTGATGCTTTCCGGTTCAGGCTGTCTTGTAATATCAACCATGTCTACAACATCGCTAGTCAATTCCTTATATCGAATAGAGTATTTCTTTACCAAGAACGAAAGAGCTTATATTCGCTCAATATTGGCAAAAAACCTACGACATATTATTTCTATGGAAGTTTCTGAAACACAATCTCATGGGAAACAATATAAATGGGAAGTCATGAATAATAATGATGAAGCTTTCAGACTTATAAAAAAAGGAAACTATGATAGTATTTTGATCGAAAATAAAGTACATAGCATGTAGCTGTTCAAAATTGCTGGCTAGATAATAGCCGTATCAAAATTTATCAGTGAGAATTTTCGTCATCAGATGCATCATTCCAAATTGAGACTTCGTGATTTCTTCATCAAATTCATCATCATCTTCCTTTAAAAAGTTTACATAAACATAACAGTTAAAAAAAAACTCTACAGCATCCTGATGCTGATGAACATAAACGTATTGAGTTTACAGCAAAAATTAAACAATATGAATCGGGTGGCGTACCAATTATTTATCTTGATGAAAGTGGTTTGGCCTCAATCTATGCCGAACATATGGTTATGCTCGTCAAGGGCAACGAAGTTATGGAATCTATAACTGGCACTCGAAAGGTAGAGTGAATACCATTGGAGCTATTATTGGTATGTCATTTTTACCCTTAAGTTTATTTGATGGGCATATTAATTCAGATACCTTCCATGCATAGCTAACACAGGATTTATTACCAAAGCTCTCTCAAAAATCCGTTATTGTTATGGATAATGCAATATTTCATAAACGCAGTGACAGTATTGAAGCAATTAGTCAATCTGGATGTATTTTGGAATTCTTACCGCCTTATAGTCCAGATTTAAATCCAATTGAGCACAAATGGGCTCAAGCTAAATCGTTCAGAAGAAAACAACGATGCACAGTGAACGAGTTATTTAATGTGCACATTTAGACTATCACTTTATATTGATCTAGCAATATAATGACATTATTAACTGGCCGGTTATCTCCCAGAGTAATGTAATGGTCGTTCATTCTGTGTCACAATACTGATTAAAACAAATACGGCATGGCAAAAAAATCGAACTATGTAATCCTAAAGGGTTCAAACTGGCCCGTAAATTCCAGCCTTGTCTTGTACGCCTATTCTGCTATCGCAGGGCGCCAAGAGCAAAACTGGAATTTACTCTTTCCTTAGTTATCCGGTTAAATTCTAAAAGCTCTACAAAAGGTAAAAAGGTAATAATACAAAATTTAATTAGTCCTGGTTAAGCGGAAGCCTAAGTTGCTGTCACTGAAGCCAGGCACGCCCCTGAAGCGAACCGCTGAGCGCAAGAACCTGGCAATGTAGTTCCAGGAGCCGCCGCGAAAGACGCGGACAGAGACGCTTGATGCACCTGTCGGGTCGGTTTGTGAACCGGATGTATAACTTCCATAATAATCCTGAACCCATTCCCAGACATTGCCACTCATATCATATAAACCTAAACCATTAGGAGATTTGCTGCCAACTGAATAATGGCCATCTTCCCAGTTTTCTCCATACCAACCTAAACTACCTAAATTATCACCGCCACAGTATTTCTCATCTTTGCCACCGCTTCGACAGGCATATTCCCATTCCGCTTCGGTTGGTAAACGATACTTTTCACCCGTTCTTGAATTTAGTTTACGGATAAAATACTGTACATCATTCCAGCTGACTTTCTCTACCGGATGATTATTGCCTTTTTTAAATCTCGATGGATTACTACCCATAATTGCTTGCCACTGCCCTTGCGTGACTTCATATTTACCTAAATAAAAATCTTTGGATAGACAAATCCGGTGTACCGGTTTTTCATCCTTATCACCATTATTACTGCCCATTTGAAAACAACCTTTGGGTATTTTTAATAATTCCATGCCAGTTATGGATTCAGTTATACTTCTGGGAGAACTGCTGCTTGATGGTTTGATTTGTGGTTTTGGTTTTGGTGTATAGGCCGAGCTGTTATTGTTATTGACTATCGGTGCTGGTTTAGCTTCCCTCTTCAACTTAACATATATGGTCTGGTCAACACCCGCCACCAATGTAACCCTTTGTTCCCATTGTTCATATCCATCCTTACTGACTTCAATTTCATAGATACCAGGTTTTAGTTTAAGGTCTAATCTCGTAGAACCTTTATCTTCACCATTGATCGTTACTTTATCACCATTAAGATTAGAACGAATGGTCAAAGTGGAATCTGTTGGTACTACTTTTGGTTCAGCCTTTGGTTTCTCTTTAGTCATGAACTTTTTCAACTTAAGCTTAGCCAGAGCTGAATAGTGGCCATCAGGATATTCATTCAGATAGGCTTCGTACATCCCTTTAGAATCATCAGAAACAACCGTGTTCCAGAAGGTATTCTCCTGTTTACTTGCCATGTCTGGGTCAGCACTAGCTACTTGTACTGGTGGAGTTTTATTAGATTTAACAGGGGAGCTATTAAAGTAAAACTGGTTAAGGATAATGCCTTCCTTATAAGGTAGTTGTCCTGATTTAGCTGATTTATAAACCTCTCTGGCTGTAGTATTAATCATCTCATCAACGGTTAAACCAGGTGTCGTCATGGCTTTGAGAAGCTTTGATGTGAATAAGCCATTCTTACCAGCCCCATCTTCTGCCTGTTGTCCTGGGGAAGCTGCATAGAGAATCATAGAGCCTTTGGGGAGATTGTCTGTTTTAGCTAAACCTCGCTTCATTGAACGAAAACTACCACCAAAAGGATTATCACGACAGGCATCCAGAATAACTAAGTTAAAGTCATTTTCAGCCAATTCCATCTGAGATAATATCCACCCCACACTAACTGCATTGTAGTCCACATCAGCTTCATTCTTAATGTTTGACTTTAAGGGAACTAAATAGTTTCTATTATTCACCTGAACACCATGCCCTGCAAAGTAAAAGAGACCAACAGTGTTCTTATTGTTTAACTGGCGAGTAAACTTTCTGATTGCACTATCCATCTTTCTTTTATCTGCATCAAGCAATTGAATAACATCAAATCCATTGAGTTTTAATTGAACGGCAATAGACTTAGCATCATTTTTGGGGTTTTTCAGTGTGGAAACTTGAGTGTATTTAGAGTTACCAATCACCAAAGCCACACGTTTCTCTTTAGCCAATACAGGCTGAGTTATCAGTAAAATAAGTATAAAGAAAAAGAAAGTTCTCATGATTTGATGATTCTAGTTAAATATGAAGTATGATACAACCCCACGGCTTCTTCAAGTACTCCATCCTTTACCATAGTTACTCCCTTGTTTTCTAAAGGTGACCATTAGTGATCAATTGGTCTCCACTTTCTCCACTTATACCTTTCTATAGGACTAGGACTAGGTTTATAAAAGTTTACCTAAATGAGCAAGTAGTGGATATAGTGGGACCAAAGGTAATCTAACTACTATACCTTAGATCGTTTACCAGTGTTACTTATTTCTGGTAAAGCATTTTAAACGTATTCCCCGATGGGTAGTATTAAAGTAAGCGTCAAAACAAACACACATTCCTAATATAATCGCATTTGCCCATACTATCTACTTCTAAAACACACAGGAGTAGACAATGAACCCACACGCACGCGATGCAGAGATGCTGCAGCACATTAAGTCTTGGCAAGATAGTGGTGAAACTCAGGCAAATTATTGCAAACGCCATGGCCTTGCACAGCATCAATTAATTTACTACAGACAAAAGTTGGGCTTTATGAAACCGGTTCAATCGACATTGACGAGGAATCAATTAGTTCCGGTAACGATTAAGCCTGAGAAGCCAGCCAGTGAGCCAATTTGGATTGAGCATGATAATGGTTTTAAAATCCAGTTTTCATCTGACATCTGTGTAGAGCAATTCAATCAAGCATTAACGCTGATTAAGGCTGTTTCATGATAAACGCATTACAATCAACCGCCGTCTATTTAATCACCGGTTACACCGATATGCGTAAAGCCATCAATGGATTAAGTCTGATTGTTTCAGAACAGTTAGGTCATGACCCATTTGATGGCAGCTTGTTTGTGTTTTGCAATAAGGGTCGGGATAAATTAAAAATCCTGCACTGGCAGCATAATGGTTTCTGGCTCTATTACCGGCGGCTGGAAAAAGGGAAGTTTAAGTGGCCTATCAATGAAATAGCAGGTGAACATATTGCACTCAGTTACCGAGAATTAAGCTGGTTACTCGATGGTTTATCTCTGTTGCAAAACCAAGCACATCCTGCAGTTTCAGGCTTTTCAAACAACTAAGAATAATGCTGTTATTTAGTGTAAAAACAGGAACTTGAATCCTTGATTTGGTATAATAAGCACCATGAATTCAATGACTTCCATTGCTACTGACGAGTTAGAAAAGCTACAACAGCAGTTGGCTATTTTTCAAAAAAATAACGCTGAGCTTGAGCAGACAAATTCAAAATTACAGGCGAAAGTGAACTGGTTTGAAGAGCAGTACCGTCTGGCGCAACTGAAACGATTTGGTCGTAGCTCTGAGAAGCATGACGGGCAAATCGAGTTATTTAATGAAGCCGAAGTCATTGCTGATGAAGATAATGCTCAGGCTGACGACTTATCTGAGAGACAAACTATCACCTATACTTGGAAAAAGCCGGGGCGTAAGCCATTGCCTAAAGACTTACCTCGTGAAGTGATTCGCCATGAATTACCTGAATCAGAGCAAGTTTGTTCTTGTGGTTGCCAATTGCATGTCATTGGTGAGGATAAAACCGAGCAATTAGACTTTATCCCGGCTAAAATCAAAGTCATTGAGCATGTTCAGGTGAAATACGGGTGCCGAGCTTGTGAGCAAGGCGTAACGGTTGCACCGAAACCGCCTCAGCCAATACCTCGCAGCATTGCCACTCCCGGCTTATTATCCTATGTCATTGTTTCTAAGTTTTTAGACAGTTTACCCTTGTACCGACAGGAAGGAATATTCAAACGCCTAGCCATCGACATACCCCGGGCGACATTATCCAACTGGGTACTCAAGTCGGCAGAGCTGCTTAAACCGTATTACGACCGATTGTTATATTACCTTATTTTGGAAAAAATCATTCAGGCCGATGAGACAACTTTGCGCGTGGTACAGGATGGGCGAGACAGTAACACGAAGTCCTATATGTGGCTGTATCAAAGTGGCAGTCTAGAGCCAGGGCATTCGATTATTCTTTATGACTATCAACCTACACGTGCCGGTGAGCATGCGAAAACCTTTTTATCTGGGTTTAAGGGCACCGTTCAGTGTGATGGCTTTTCTGGTTACAACGCCCTGACGAAGAATAATAACCCGGTGACATTAATTGGCTGTATGGCACATGCCAGACGCAAGTTTGATGAAGCGTATAAAGCCTTACCGGCAAAATCCAAACAAAAACCGGGGATGGCACAAATGGCCCTGGCTAAAATCAGAAAGCTTTATGCCATTGAAAAACAGATTAAGAATCTTAGCTCAGAGCAACGTTATTTGTTACGTCAGGCAAAGAGTAAACCGGTTCTGGAGGATTTAAAAGCTTATGCTGAAAAATCTGTACTCAGAACACCTAAAGATTCTTTAATTGGTCAGGCTTTTCGTTATTTACTCAACCAATGGGAATCATTGATTGGCTATATCAATGATGGCAATCTGCAAATTGATAATAATGCCGCTGAGCGTAGTATCAAACCCTTTGTGATAGGGAGAAAAAACTGGTTAATGAATCAGACAGCCAGAGGAGCTAATGCCAGTGCCTTATTATATTCATTGATGCAAACAGCTAAAGCCAATAATCTAGAGCCTTATGCTTTTTTGAGATATATCTTGACGGAGATCCCACTACTAGGCCGACATCATCTGACGGAAGAACTCGATCAATTTATGCCATGGAACATGAATGAAACAATTCCCCTTTTAAATAAGGTGGGGTAGTCTGCTTAAGTGTGAAGAATTGACGTTTACAAAGATATAGAAAAACTAATTATTTATTATCAAGTCTTGCAAAGTGTAGCTGTGGCGCATCTTTAGATGGTGAGAGCGGTTACTATCGTTGTCATGACAGATGTGGAGCAAAGAGCATAAAACAAGAAACACTTGAACATGCTGTGATTAATTTAATCATTGATGAACTTCTTTCAGTTGATATTCTTACAGAGTTAAAAGCTGAAATTGAATTAGTGCAG
>JADGAU010000134.1 GCA_015231865.1 Gammaproteobacteria bacterium
TTCTGCTTGCTCAACATGAACCCAATGACCAGCATTTTTTATCTTGATTATATTGGCTTTAGGAAAATACTTTTTGATCGCAATACTATCATTTTTGTTGATATAATCTGAATCCATACCCGCAACAAACCAGCACTTTGAGTTAAATTGCTTATTAGAAATTTGTGGGAAATTAACTATTTCATTTATATTTTCCTGAATAGATGCTAAGTTAAATTGCCAGCAATATCGGCCCTTCACTTTTGCTAAATTTGACAATAAAAACTGCCTAATTCGATGATCATTGATTGATTCAGATAATATTTTCTCTGCATGTCGGCGCTTTTCTAAGGTATGAACGGGAACAGATTGCAATGCTAAAAGAATTTGTGAAAAATCATGTTCATATGTTACTGGCGCTATATCAACAATAACAAGTTGATGAATATATTCAGGGGCTTTCAGCGCTATAGTCATAGCTGTCTTGCCACCCATGCTATGAGCAATAAAATTAACCTGGCTTAAGTGCATCTGTTCAAGAAATTCAACAATGGATTTACTTAAAAACTCATAATTTAATTCTTTAGAATGATATGAGTGGCCATGATTAGGCAAGTCTGGCACATAAATATCGTGTTTTTGTGACAGTTTAGAGGCAATACTATGCCAGTTTTTTCCTTGCCCAAATAATCCGTGCAAAATAACGATAGGTTTATTGTCTATTATGTTTTTTTTGGGGTAGAAATTATAATGTAATGTTTTCAAGTGACAATATTTAAAGTGACAACCTATCAGTGATAATGAAAAAGGTAAAATACCTATTGCGACAATAGGCAAACATGATAAGCCAATATAAAAATGGCTTATCTGGCAAGTTGATTATTAGCGAAACTTTAGCGGCAACTTTAGCGAAAGCTTAGGCCGGTTCTTTTCCAGACACTTTAGTTTTAGCCTTAATTTTAAAAGTTAATTTGTTATTCTTCTCTGAAATCGAGACTTTCCCACTCTGAGATAAATCACCAAATAATAAAGATTCAGCTAAAGGTTTCTTAACTTTCTCTTGAATTAATCGTGACATAGGACGTGCGCCCATGACTTTATCATAGCCTTCTTTAGCTAACCATTGCCTGGCTTTATCATCAACATGCAGATCAACCTTTTTCTCTGTCAATTGAGTTTCTAATTCAACAATGAACTTATTCACCACATGTATCATGGTGTCATGGTTTAATTGCTCAAAAGGCACTATTGCATCAATACGGTTTCTAAACTCTGGTGTAAATCCACGTTTGATTGCTTCCATACCATCAGTACTATGATCCTGTTCAGTAAACCCGATCGAGTTACGGGACATAGTATCTGCACCCATATTGGTTGTCATAATCACAATCACATTTCTAAAGTCTGCTTTACGTCCATTATTATCCGTTAAAGTACCGTGATCCATGATTTGTAGTAAAATGTTATAGACATCAGGATGAGCTTTTTCAATTTCATCCAATAATAAAACAGCATGAGGAGTCTTATTAATTGCTTCCGTTAGTAAGCCGCCCTGGTCATAACCAACATAACCTGGAGGTGCACCAATGAGCCTGGAAACTGTATGCCTTTCCATATATTCAGACATATCAAATCGAATTAACTCAATACCCATTAAATAAGCTAATTGACGTGATACTTCTGTTTTACCCACACCGGTAGGGCCTGCGAATAAGAAAGAACCAATTGGCTTTTCTTCACGTCCAATACCCGCTCTTGACATTTTAATGGAATCACCCAGCACTTCAATTGCCTTATCCTGACCAAAAATAACCAGTTTAAGATTGCGCTCAAGTTTCCTTAACACTTCTTTATCATCATTTGAAACTGTTTTAGTTGGAATTTGTGCTATCGCAGAAATAACAGACTCAATTTCTTTAACACCTATTGTTTTCTTACGTTTAGAAACCGCTATAATCTGCTGATGTGCTCCCGCTTCATCGATAACATCAATGGCTTTATCTGGCAGATGTCTGTCATTAATATATCGATGAGCGAGATCAGCGGCTGTTCTTAAAGCGTTTTTAGTATATTTAATTTGATGATGTTCTTCAAATCTGGTTTGCAAGCCTTGAAGTATCTTATAAGTTTCATCTGCAGATGGCTCGTCAACATCAATTTTCTGAAAGCGTCTGGCTAAGGCATGATCTTTTTCAAAAACACCACGATATTCCTGATAAGTTGTAGAACCGATACAACGTAGTTCACCATTAGATAATGCAGGTTTAATGAGATTAGATGCATCCATGACACCACCAGATGTGGCGCCTGCACCAATAATGGTATGAATCTCATCAATAAATAAAATAGATCCCTCTATTTTATCCAATTGGTTTAAAACCGCTTTAAGCCTTTTCTCAAAGTCACCACGATATTTAGTGCCTGCAAGCAAAGCACCTAAATCAAGTGAAAATATCGTACTATCTTTTAAAATATCCGGAGTTTCACCATCTACAATTAACTTTGCCAGCCCTTCTGCCAATGCAGTTTTACCAACACCTGCTTCGCCAACAAATAGTGGATTATTTTTTCTTCGGCGACATAAAATCTGAATCGTTCTTAGAACTTCATCCTGTCGGCCAATTAGCGGATCAATTTTGCCGGCTTTGGCCCTTTCATTTAAATTAACCGTGTATAACTTTAATGGATCCTTTCCTTCCTGAGATTCCGCATCACTTTGTTCACCATCATCATGGGATGGTTCCTGATGTTCATCTATACCATGGGATAAATAAGTAACAATATCAAGGCGTTCAACATTTTGCTGTGATAATAAGTAAACAGCATGAGATTCCTGCTCATGAAATATAGCAACTAAAACATTTGCACCATTTACTTCAGGCTGCTCAGAAGATTGAGCCTGAAAAATTGCTCGCTGTAAAACCCTTTGAAAACCTAACGTCGGCAAAGTTTCTTTATTTTCTTCATCAGGAATAATTGGCGTTGTTTCATCAATAAAAATCAACAATTCTTTACGCAGACGCTCTACATTTGCCGAGCAGGAAATCAAAGCATTTTGTGCATTTGGATTATCAAGCAAGGATAATAATAGATGTTCTACCGTCATAAATTCATGACGTTTTTCTCTGGCATCTCTAAATGCCATATTTAAACTAAATTCTAATTCCTTACTTAACATAATTACCTCAATATTTATTCGAGCAGCTAATGAAAAGCATTAAATGCATTTTTTAAGCCACATCTAATATACACAGCACTTTATATTTTATTATGCTACATCCAATGTGCATAACTCTTTTTAACTTTATTATGCAACATCCAATGTGCATAATAGGGGATGCTCATTTTTTCTGGAAAACTCGTTCACCTGCTCTACTTTGGTTTCTGCTATATCTTTGGTATAGACCCCACATAAACCTTTACCTTCATTATGGACCTGCATCATTACCCGGGTTGCCTTAGCACGATCCATAGAAAAATAATTTTCTAATACCTGTACCACAAATTCCATTGGTGTAAAGTCATCATTATTTAATAACACCTTATACATCCGCGGTTTTTTAATTTTTGGTTTTGCAGTTTCTACCGATTCAGTATAATCAATATCATGTTCAGACATTACAACTTCCTTCATTAAGTCTAATATTTATATTATAAGGTTAACAAATAATTTTTCTATGCTCAATTATAATAATAATTGGAGTATTTTCATTATAATGTGATTTATAAATTAATTAGGAGATAAACTTGAATCCAGTAATTAGCACAATAGGTTTATTAATCCTAAGCAATATATTTATGACATTTGCCTGGTATGCACATCTAAAAGAGCTCAGTAGCAAGCCCTGGATAATTGCTGCCTTAATCAGTTGGGGCATTGCATTGTTTGAATATTTGTTACAGGTACCGGCTAACCGTATTGGTTATAGCGTACTATCTGTTGCACAATTAAAAATCATTCAGGAAGTCATAACACTCAGTGTATTTGTTCCTTTTTCAATCTATTATTTAAAAGAACCTTTAAAATTAGATTATTTATGGGCTGGTCTATGTTTGATGGGGGCTGTATATTTTATGTTTCGAACAAGGCTATAATATTAAGGCCATAGCTTCCCATGACCAAAATATTAAAATGAAACTTATTTTTTTTCTTCTTGATTTTCGCTATCAGCCTTCATGCTTTCAATACATTCCTGAATATAAATATCCAACTCCTCGCCTTTAACTCCCTCTTCTTTTGCTAATTCTTTGCATTCATTCATATATTCATCATTAGCAAAAACCGTTAAAGAAATTGAAGACAATAAAAATAATACGCTTAAAGATAAAATCAATTTTTTCATTTTGTTCTCTTAAATAAAATTAATATAAACTACATCTCAGATAAACCAGATAATAACCTTAATTTAAAGATGATGCAGGTTGTTGCTAATAATAGAAAAGTGATTCCTTTACTAAATATCGCAGCGGTATTTATAAATCGAATAAGACTCCTAATCAAACCAAAATTATTTTGATTACGACAAATTATTTTAATGGATAAATCAGTTTATAGAATCAAAAATAAAACTAGCCACTCAATGAGGTGGATCAACTCTATCAAACAATGAACTATTTATACGAAACCATCCAGCTATGGAATACCTATCATCATTAACGGTGAGGACTTCGTGAGGAAAGTCTTCACTCATAAATGCAACCAGCGTTCCTAGTCGTGGCTCAACTATTATTCCATCCTTATCTTCATTGTCTAAATATATTTTTAGTTCGCCACCATGGGAATGATTCCAGTCTGTATTAAAATAAGTGACAATGGTTAATATGCGATTAGTATCGCCTTTAAAGGCATCATAATGGCGTTTATAAAAATCCCCCGTTTGATAATGTGAAAAATGACTTTCAAACGAAAAAAGCCCCAGGTATAAACTTTTATTAAGATAATCTTTTAATTCTGATATCCAGGAAAGCCATGAATATCCTGCTTCAGATTCACCATTAATCCAACAGATCGTATCTGCACGAATAGATTTATTATTTAATAAATCTAAGTTTCTGCCTATTCCAGCTTTATCAAATTTATTTTTATCCAGCTGTTGAATATGTTTATACAATTGTATTGTTAATAACTCAGGAAGGGCTTTAGGAATAATACAATAGCCTCGTTCCTCAATACCTTTAGCAATACTCGAAAACAATTCATTTTGCTGGAAAAGACTTTTATATAAATAGATTTTATTTTCTGTAAGGGGCAACATTTTATTTAGGCTAAAATCAATCATTAATTATTCCATTAAAAAAATCACTTTTATCCCAAAATATATTTTCTTCTTTTAATTGTTTGATTAACTCTTTTTGATAAAGATAATCCTCTATCCTCATACGCGTTTCATGTTTTTGCTCCGTTTTAGTAAACATTTGAAATTCAATAACATCATCGATTATCTGATAGTCATCATATTCATTATTAAATAAGTTATTCATTACTTGACTCTGTGTTAAAATTTGCTACCTTTTACCAGATGTAAAGCGATTAATAAAACAAAAAATATTTGTCTTATTAATAAAAAAAATTATGTTTTTATAAAGCTAAAATTGTCGATAATTGTATAGATTATTTGGATATAAAATATTGCTTTGAATTTCCCTTTATAACAATTTTATATGAGTCTGATCTGCAGCCATGGAACAAGAAAACACCTTCACCGTTAATAAATTAAATGTAGAAACAACATTACCGATTTTTTGGATGGATCTTTTACCCATCTCAGATCAATTATTATTGGCCAGACAAGCCATTAATGAGTTACGAATCAGTCATCCTGAGCCAATACAGTCCAATGTTAAATCTGTTTATGCCAGTCCCTGGAATAGCCATCGACTAAATAATAAATTGGTTCCAATCTGTCACTCCGTTACTGAATACACTCGCCAGGCTGTACGCCAACACCTTAACAATGATTTATTAAAATTAAACTGGGATTTAAGTGTCACAGATTGCTGGGGAGCAATATACGAAGAAAATGACCATACAATACCCCATCGGCATTTTCCCTGTGACTTTGCTGCAGTTGTTTATTTAGAAGCGGAAGAAGGATGCGCACCTATCGTTTTTGATAATAAACTGGTTGTTCATCCCAAACCCAATATGCTGATAGTTTTTCCCGGAATTCTAATTCATAGTGTGCCAAAAAATACGGGTAAACGAAGGGTTGTATTGGTGATGAATATGAATAAGTTTCCAGTCATAGTCGGCAAGGTAGTTCCCACACCTTATGAAGGATTAGAAGGAGAAACAAAAGCTGATAAAACTGAAAAAGCAGAAGTGGATTTAAATTCAAATGCCGCTTTCGAAGAAGCGGCTGAATAGGCTATACAGTCTCTATTGCAAGAAAAAGTTAACTTTCAAAAAAACCATCACCATCATCGTCAGTATCGTTATTATTATTATCAGGTCGATTTGAAGAGCCAATATGTATTGTTTTTTTATTAATGGCATTTAAATACTTAATAAACGCCTTTTCTATTTTATACAAAGGCTTGGTCTCTCCGGAAATGACAGAGAGAAAATGTTCCTGCTCTTCATTTTCGGGTCTAAGCTCTTTATTGACTAGTTTATGAATGACATGACCACAGTTTTTTAAAAGTTCGGCTTCATCATTAGTAAACTCTCCCGAACGATTAAGTCCATATGGAAAATTAATATCATCATAAAATTTAACATTTGATACAAAACTATTCTGTTCCATTATCTTGTTCCTTTTCAGAATGGTTAAACCTAAATTAATCAATTTTATCTTTAAACAATAGATAGTCTGGTGTCGCTAAATTTTTAATCATCTCAATTACCGTATTAATGACTTCAATATGTATATTTGAATTATGATAACAGGCATACATTGGTCTGTTAATAACCGGTGCTTGTTCAATATGATGTAATTGATTGCCTAATAACTTTTTCACCAAACGATAGGGTAAATAGGCGCTGCCACCGTGGTATAAAATAAAGTCTAAGGCAATCTTAGCTTGAGATGTGTGTAATACTGGAGCATTAATATTCTTAAAAAATTGAGCATGCGTTACATTAAATGATGTACCCCAGTCAACTGAAACATAATTTTTATTAATTGCAGCATCCAGATCTTGGTTTTCATACGTAGAAGCTAGAATAAGCTCCGTTTGCGCAACCGGTATTGAAATTAAGTCCGTAATTTTTGCAGGTTCATAGAGCAAGGTTAAATCCAGCGTTCTCTCCATTAAACTGCGAATTAATTTTTCCTGTTCAAAGGACTCCGCTCGTAAGGCAATCTCAGGTAGGATACTGTGAATCTCATTAATTACATCCTGTAAAATTAATTCCCATAATCCACTAGTTGCGCCAATCGCTAAAGTTTTCTTCTGAGCCTTGGTTAATTTTGCTTCTGATTTTGCCCGTTCCCAGGCAATTAAAATTGTTTCAGCATGGCTAAGCAATCGTTCACCAACACCTGTTAATTGCAGATTGTTTCTATAGCGAGTAAAAAGAGGTGTACCGATAAAACTTTCTAACTGTTTAATTCGAGCGCTGACAGCGGCCTGAGTTAGATATAAATTTTCAGCAGCCTTACCAAAGTGGCGTGTATTGTTTACTTCTAAAAAAGTTTTTAATAATTCTATATCCATATCTATAAAACAAATAATTAAACTATTGGCGAGATATCACTCTTAAATCGCGATTTTGCACTTAAAGCGACAATAATTACAACAATTTTTATTTATAGTTACGATAAATTAATTTTAAAAACTAAATCTCGCTTCAAACTAGAAAAAGTAATTTTATGAGTTTGTCCTAAAATGGACACTTTAGTGAGGAAGCGAGATTTTAAGT
>JADGAU010000135.1 GCA_015231865.1 Gammaproteobacteria bacterium
CATAAGCGACCTTCCATGAGTTTTTCAAAACCACGGTGTAGATAGCCAGCATCAGCTTTACCTGAGATTACCGTATCGCCATCTAATCTTAGTTTAAAGGCATAATTTCCTTCAATACCAGGATGGTTTGGTCCAATAAATAGCTCATATTCGTGGCTATCTGGAAGTTTAACTGCTTGATAATTTTCAGGTCTCATTATAATTAGTTGTCAGTTGTCAGTTGTCAGTTGTCAGTTTTTAGTCATCAGTTGGTGATGGAGAAGTGGCATGAAATCTTATATCTTCTGGTTTAATTGCTATGCCACCACCTTCTTTTTCAATATCTTTAAGCCAGTCTGGCTGATAGTCTGTCCAATTAAAAGTATCCATAACATAAGCTTCGGCATCAAAATCTTTTAACATGGGCGGCATGCCATCCCACTCGGTTAATATGAATTTTTCCATTTTTGGACTACCGATAAAGGTAATGCCATACATTTCAAAAATATCTCTTTCAAAAAATTCTGCCGGTTTATAAATATCATAAACCGAGATCATTTCAGCTTCTTTTCTATTGATTCGGGTATGTAAGGATATTAACTGGTTTTCTTCATATGACCAGCAGTGGTATACCAGTTCAAATTCATTATCTTTAATCCAGTCTACGCAGGAAATAGCTGACAAGTGAATATAAGAACCTTGTCCTTTAATCATGCCCAGGAAATTGGCAACCGCTTCATGAGAAATATCAACACGAATTCTTCTATCTCGCACATAAGTGACTTTGATATTTTTAAATTTTTTCAGTAAATCGTTTGATTGCAGATTCATATTAAAACTGTCGTTAGTTGTTAGTCTTTAGAGGCAATGGCTGCAGTGGATGCTGATGTTTAGCGAGTAACTCCGTATGCTTGCCATAAGTTCCTTCTGCTTCAAGGCCATAGTGTTTAGCTTCGGTAATAATATCTGTAGGCGTTTGCCAGTCCTCACCAAATAAGTGCTGTTGATTACCCAGGTAATAATCATAATTCTGGAAATAATCTTTCCAACTATGGCCATCATTATTGGCGATTTTATTTTGTAGTAATTGTAAGCCTTCTATCACTGCTTCAGGCCTAGGCATACAGCCGGCAATATAGAGATCGACAGGAAGATAATCATTCAGTTTTTTTGCGGTTGCATAACTTTGCCAGTACATACCACCATTCACCGTACAAGAACAAATACCAATCACGTATTTAGGGCTTTGCATTTGTTCATAAGTTAAAATGACACGTTTTAAGGTTTTTACTGAGACATAGCCGGTGATTAATAAAATATCAGCTTGTCTTGGCGTCACCATAGGCTGAATGCCCAGACGTTCCATATCAAAACGAGAAGTCATTGCCGGTGGTAATTCAATCGCACCACAGCCAGTACAATAATGCAGCATAAACAGTGAACGAGACTGACAAAATTGCATAAAACGATCAAAAACATTCGCTAATGGATTTGTTCTTTGCTGTGTTGTTTTAATTTCAATATTTTTCATTTTTAATATTTATTCTACTTAAATTCAGAATACAATTTAACTGCCCACTGCCCACTGCCCACTGCCCACTGCCCACTTTTCTTTTACATCACAAAAGCTAACCCAATCAATCCCATCATGACCGGCCATTTCCATAATAAACGAACCACATCTTCAGTTCTAAACCTTGGGAATACATAAGCAATAGAGATGGGAATTGCAATCACTGCAAAGCATTTGATTAAAAATGTTATCCAGTTTTCTCCACCACCTAAAAATAGTGAAGTATATAAAACACCAGCAGTATAAAATTGGAAAGACTGCATAACAAAAAGTCCGCCCATATACTTACCACTCATTTCAACCATTGGCCCTGTGGCAATTTCAGCAGGAGCAACATATATTTCAAAAGGGTGTTTACCCATCATTCCCTGAAGTGCAAATAGTCCTGCAAAAGCCAATAGCGGCATTTCAAAAATACCCCATTGATGCACTTGTTGATATTCAACCATCTCAACTAAACTAGTACTTTGAAAATGCCAGGCTACGCCAAAAACAACAATAATAAAAGGAATATCATAAGCCAGCATCGCAGTCAGAGCTCTTGAAATACCTATTGAACCATTTGGGTTAGCACATTGGCCAACTCCCAGAGCCATACCTAAAGAAGGGATCATTAAGAAATAGGATAGCGTAATAATGCCGCCTTTATCCGCAATACCATCAAAACCTGGAACAGGAAGCAGTATTTCTGCACCAATATAACCACCAACAGCCATAACAATACCGATATCATGCCATAGACCATGAGATACTTGAGTATCTTTTTGATACAGTTTGACGATGTCATAAAGCGGCTGGAAAAATGGAGGTCCAACACGACGCTGAATTTTAGCGGCAATTTTTCTCATCATTAAGACCATAAATAGTCCAACAACAAAAGCAATTGCCGGCATAAAGAAAAGTTCTGCTAATAATTCAGACCAACTCATCGTGCTATTACTCCTATAGAAGAAAAATAGACGAAAGATAATACAAGCACAATAATAAAGCTTAATAACCTAATTGGCTGCTGACTTCTAAAGATATTTTCAGTGGTTTTTGCAGCGAACCCAACAAATGAAACCAGCACACTTTCAAACCATTTGAAGCTACCACGATACCAATTACCGATTAAATGCATTAATCCAGGATAGAAATTATTACTATAATGATATTGCACATCTGCAGTTAAAAAATGACCGCCAGCGTAATTGTCATAGGGGTGAATACGTTTACTTTTACCACCAATAACATAAAAAATAATGGCACCAACTGCAAAGCCATAAAAAAGAATAGAGCTTACCCAAATCATATCAAGCCCACCTTTGACATAATCAATTCCACCAAGATGGTACTGAACAGCCGGCAAGCCAATATGCGTTTGAATTTGAGCAATCCAGGATAAAACGGTACCAGGCATAAATCCAGTAATGAACACCAAAATAGCTAATACAAGCATAGGCGTTAACATACTTAATGGCACTTCTTTAATTTGTTGGAATTCTAATCTTAACTGGCCTAGGAAAGTGTTATGAATCAGTTTATAAACCGATAAGATAGTACCTAAAGTACCAATGACAGCAGCGACAAATAATAGCGGATGACCATTAATTAATAATGAACGATAGACCAGCCATTTGGAAACAAAACCATTCATTGGCGGTAGGCCGGCAAGGCCAATAATACCAATTAACATCACTAAGAATGTCCAGGGCATTTGTGTAACAAGGCCTCCGAGTCTATTCAGGTCGGAAGTTCCTGTACGATAAATGACCGAAACAACAGTTAAAAATAACACTGCCTTTACCGTTATTATTCCAACCTATATTGCATTACAACAACATGATGCCAGAAAACTACTGGCCTGGCATGGTATTGGTCAAGGTGGCTATATGCTGCTAGGACTTATGATGTTTGATGAATTAGGAACGGCTGGCGGTATTATGCATATCTTCAATCATGCAACTTATCAGGCAGTCTTATTCTTAACAGTAGTTTCAGTCATTTACCGTACTGGTACTTCTAACCTGAACAAACTGGGTGGTCTGGTGACACAAATGCCATGGACATTCTTAGTGATGTTAATTGGTATTATTGGCCATGTTTTCAATTGATTTTGATAGTGAAGAAATATTAAACGTACTTACTAAAAGTATTATTGCTAATAACACAGCAAATAAATAAGAACTTTGATAGCCGGTTTGATAAGCGATTTGTTTATTACTTTCATCATTAGCAAGCATTTTCTTAACTAGAGTAAATAAATAAGCTGCTTCAATAACGGTTGCTAAAAGTACAATCGCTATTGCCACATTACCATAAGTAATGGTAGATAAATTAAGTACTAAATTAAGTTTGATCCAGAATCCAGGAAAAGGAGGTATGCCTAAAAGTGAAAGAATCAAAAATATAAATAAGATCACAATAAAAGGTGATTGATGATAAAGACCTTTTAAGTGTTCATGATTTGAATGCATTTTTTCAGAAAGGAAAAACAAAGCACTTTTTACAACTAAATGATGCAGCATAAAGGCAACTGCAATATATAAACCTGTTTTACCTGGTATGGCCAAAGCAGTAAAAACTAAACCGAGTTGAGCAATGGAAGAAAAAGACAACATTCGAACCATATCTCTGGCTCGATAAGCAATCAATTCACCGGTTAGAACGCCTAATACACCAATAAATAAAATCATGGTTAAAATACTATCTTGCTGATAAACCATCAAAAGTACTTTCGCGATAAATAGCACCGCAATTTTTGATATTAAGCCGGCAAATAGCGCAGATAATGGACGACTGATAACGCCATAAACCTCTGGAACCCAACTATTAACTGGAAACATTTCAGCTTTAACACCAATGCCAATCAAAATTAATAAAAATGCAGCAACACCTGCAAAGGTATTTAATGATTCATTTGCTACGGATGATAAATGAGCAATATTTAAAGTTCCCGTTAGACTATAAATCAGGGCAATACCTAGAAGCAGCAACACAGAACCAGACGCACTCAGTAGTAAATATCTAAATGATGCGGCACTGGCAATACCTTCAATCTTGGGTTGTTTTGCAATTAAACCATATGATGCAACGGCTAATAGTTCATAAAAAACGTAGAGATTGAATAAATCAGAACTTAGTACTAAGCCTGATGATGCGGCTAATAAAAGTAAATAAAGGGAATATTCACGAATTTCACTATGATTATCACTAAAGTTATTTTTGTTCCAGGGCCAAACCATAAGAAAAGCGATTAAGATAATATTGGCAAATAACAAAGAAAGTTCATCAATATAAAAGGCGATACCATAAGGGGGTAAGAAGCCGGCAAAATGAATCGCAGAACTTTGACCTGATTGCAGTTCCATAAAAGCTGGCATTGTTATGCTTAATAAATAAAGCAATATCAGTGGACCAATGAATTTAGCTATAGAGACAGATATTCTGGCAATAGCAGGAATTAAAAAAGCACCGATTAATGGCAGTACAACTAAGAGGCTTAACATTTTCATTATTTCTCGCCCTCATTATTCTGTACCAGACTATTTTTCTGGTATAGGTAGAGAGGCTGTTCCTGGCTGGCAAGAGGTGTTGATTGTGAAATTCCAGCAATGTCCTGTTCAAGTTTTCTATGAATCTCATTCATATCTAGCGTTCGATAGCGTTGATATATCTTGATAATTAAACTTAAGGCTAATGCCTGGATACCTACACCAATTACAATAGCAGTTAAAACCAGTGCCTGTGGGACCGGATCATTCATCACCAGTTGACTCATATTTTCTTGCGTACTTGTCAAAATCGGGGCAATACCATTAGCTCGGAAACCTGACAAAACTAAAAATAAATTAGCACCTGATTCAAAAATGACTAATGACAGTAATAGCCGGAAGATATTTTTTAAAACTAGAAGTCCTAATAAACCAATGACTAATAGACCTATTGCTCCGGTATATAAAATAATTTCTGTTGTTAAATAAGTTGTTAAATAATTAGCAAAGTGAGTCATTAGTCTGTTAACTCCTCACTATCAATATCATATAGAGTAATTAATAGGCTTGATAATTCAGCGCCCACTTTTAAACCAACTGCAATATAAAGAAATGGTAAAGTACCTGCAGACCATAATGAACCTAATTGACCGTGGGATAAGAAGGGTTCAAGGAAATCATGGCCACTAATTAATGCATATAAACCAATGGCTATAAAAGTGACCCCTGATAAACTCTCTATAATAGTTAAATTGTTATGTGTGCTTTCAATTTCTGAATCACTGGATTTGTACGGTTTAGCCAGAATATTTAAAAAGAAAGCTGACGCGATAATAACGCCACCCTGAAAGCCACCGCCTGGAGTTAGATGGCCATGAAAAATCACATAAAAGCCAACAACTAATAACAAAGGAAATAATAAATTAAGCGCATGTTCAATAATAAAATTTGAATTTGATAATCTTACTGTTTTGGTTGATGGTTGCAACTTAGTGTTTAACTTATTGCTTAATAATAGCCCAACGCCACTTGCTGCAGTAAATAAAATCGCTAATTCTCCAAGAGTATCAAGGCCTCTATAAGCTAAAACAACAGAGGTTACGATATTTGTTACGCCCGTATCCTGCACCGCATGATCAATAATATATTGTCCAATAAGCATTGGTGGATGAGCAATAGGTAGTTGGGCTGTAATTACTATAAGTAAAAAGCTTAAACCAGAAATAAATATCAATGTGGAAAATTTGCTCATTGTTATTGTCCTGGGTCCGTGCCGCTTACATTTGATTGATGGCTTTCAATGTTGAAATAATTTAATCGTTTTAAACCGATGGCTAAAATCAAACTACCTAATCCTGCGCCGATAGCAGCTTCAGTCATTGCAACATCAGGTGCTTTGAGTAAAGCAAATATAATCGTTAATGACAAAGATATAACAGAAGAGGCCATCACAGCCGCTATCATATTAGGTAAAAATAAAACACACAATGCGGATGAAAGCATAATGAAAACGATGATGAGAGCAATTAAAGCGGATATATCCATATTATTGTAATTTATAATGATTATTTGAGTTGATGTTTATTACTTATCTCTTATTTCTAGCCTTATTCTGCTCGATACGATAAAAGGCTCTGGCTATTGCAGATGAACTTACCGGACTGGTTAATAAAATAAAGCCCATAACCACGACTAATTTACTTGCCCAATCTGGAAATAGAATAGCTAAGCCCATAAATACCCCTATTGCTCCCAGTGTAACGGCTTTTGTACCTGCCTGGATACGATTAAAAGTGTCAGGCATTCTGATTAGACCAAGTGCGCCTAAAAATACAAAAATAGAACCGGTTAAAATTAAAATATCACCTAGCAAATGCATTATTCTTCCTTGCCTAGGTTTTTATCTAAAATATTTTCACTCGGCTCAATAACTTTGGCAATAGCGATAATTCCAACAAAAGATAAAACAGCATAAATTAGTGCAATATCAATATATAAAGAACTATCAAATACCATCGCCAGTAAAACAAGCAAAATTGTAGATATAAGTGATAGGGCATCAGCACTAATAATTCTATCTGCATTTTCTGGCCCAAAAACTATACGATACAAGGCCATAAGTGCTGCAGCACAGATAAGGATCAGGGAAATGATTTCAATGTGATTTAAGTTGTTCATAAAGTGATTATTTTGATTCCTGTGATGTTCATTATATAATAATATTATGTCAATTTAATGAACAAAGCCTTTTAAATAGACTTCAAATTTATCGACAATTTGTCTTGTTCTTAAGTCAATTTCACTATCGTCAGGAAAAGGGCAGTTAATCCAGTGAACTAAAATTGTATTATCAATAACATCTACTGACAAAGTTCCCGGGGTAAGGGTAATACTATTAGCTAAAAGTAATTTACCAAGATCAGAATTCATAGTGGTATTTATTTTGACCACATGAGGTTGGATTTTTATTGTAGGTGATAATACAATTTTAGCAATTTGTAAGTTAGCTTTAATAAGAGCGGTTAAAAAATATAGGAGATATTTTATCAGTGCCAAAGGCATAGTAAGGGATAACTTTAAGCCAGAAAATATTTTTGTACTTGGTGCGCTTAACCAGGAAATTAGCAACGAAAGAAAAATTCCAGCAGTCACTTCATCACTATTTAGACTACCTGTTAACAGAAGCCATAAAAGAAAGGACGTGATAAAAATAACAATAAAAGATGTAGAACGATAGCTAGTCATTTGAATCTATCTGTAAATTGGTTAAGCCTAATGCTAAATATATACTCATTGTAAATGGCTGGAT
>JADGAU010000136.1 GCA_015231865.1 Gammaproteobacteria bacterium
TGAAATATAACAACTATTTTCATAGGCCTCAGCTGTGAGTCCATGAGTAAATAAAGATTGAATAATTTTTTGACTTTGAACTAAGTGTTTATCATCAGTTTTTTGATCTATCCAGATAAATTCATTTTGATCTTCATCAAAACCAACAAAACGTTCGTATAGCTGTTGTTTATCAATTTTTATTAATCGTGCAGGCATGGCATCCAGAACTTCATTGGCTAATATAACGCCATTGAAATCTGATGGTAATTGATTAATCCAGGTAAATCGTTCAAATAAATCTTTTTTCCCTCTTTGCTTTAACTCATTTTGTAAAAATGTTTTTTGCCTGTCAATCAGGTCAGCACTGAGATCTAGAATATAATAATTATTGGGTAATGAATCGCGCTGTGATAGAAAAATGATGATTTCCAGAGCCATTTTCCCAGAGCCCGCACCAAACTCTAAAATATCGGCAGTATCATTATTTTTCTGCTTTACTTGCTCTAACATCTGCTGTGATTGTATTGCTAAGACCTGGCTGAAAATTGGCGATATTTCAGGAGCCGTTATAAAATCACCTTCAGCGCCGAACTTTCTTGTTCCTGCACTATAGTATCCAAACCCTGGCGCATATAAAGCCAATTGCATAAAGTGTTCAAAAGGAATTTTTCCATCGTGCTGCTGTATTTGTTGAATTATTTCCTGTTTTAAATTATGACTATGCTCCAGCTCTGTTGCAGATGGTTCTGGCAAAACAGGCGCTTGATTAGGTGAGTTGACTTGAGAGAAGTTTTCTTTTGATGGCATAATGACAAATTATACAATACTATACTGGCTTTATACGAATATCTCTGCTAACTATTACAACGGATAAAGAAAATAATTCTAAAATTATGTCGATCAACATTGAAACCAATCTAAATCAAAAAGTTGCCCTGATAACTGGCGCAGCACAACGCTTAGGCGCAATGACGGCTAGATTTTTACATGCAGCAGGGGCGAATATAATTATTCATTATCGTCACTCTGAAAACCCGGCCCAGCAATTATGCGATGAATTAAATCAGCTTCGAGAAAACTCAGCACAAATTATTCAAGCAGATTTACTGGCTGTTCAAGAATTAGCTCAATTAATCAAAGATTCTCATTCATTCTGGTCTCGTTTAGATATTCTGGTTAATAATGCTTCCAGTTTTTATCCAACACCAATTGGGCAAGTTGACTTAGAAGTTTGGGATGATTTGATGGGTAGTAATTTAAAAGCGCCATTTTTTTTATCTCAGGCTGCATCCAATTATTTAAAAGAAAATATGGGCTGCATTGTCAATATTGTCGATATTCATGCAACTCGCCCAATGGCTGAACACAGTGTTTATAATATGGCTAAGGCTGGACTGGCTATGCAGGTAAAAACAATGGCCAGAGAATTAGGGCCTGAAATCAGGGTAAATGGTATTGCTCCAGGTGCAATACTTTGGCCTGTAGAAGCCGATGATAATAAACCGATGAATGAACAACTGAAAAAAAATATCATTGACAGCACGTATTTAAAACGTCAGGGAACAGCTGAAGATATTGCTCGTACTGCTTTATTTTTAGTTAAGGACGCACCTTATATTACAGGACAAATAATTGCCGTTGATGGCGGCAGATCATTATCAATATAAACTCTATATAAGAAAAAGAAAAGGAAAAGGAAATGAAAAAAGAAATTATTCAAACCGAAAATGCACCACAAGCCATTGGTACGTACTCTCAGGCTGTTAAAATTGATAAAACGGTTTATCTTTCCGGACAAATACCTTTGGTTCCAGAAACCATGGAAGTTATTGATGGGGATATGGAATCACAAATTACACGCGTATTTGATAATTTACAGGCCGTTGCAGAAGCAGCCGGAGGTTCCTTAAACGATACGCTTAAATTAAATATATTTTTAACCGATCTTACTCATTTCCCTTTAGTTAACGAAGTTATGGCCAGATATTTTGAACAACCTTATCCAGCCAGAGCAGCTATTGGTGTTGCCTCTTTACCTAAAAATGTTAATGTCGAAATGGATGCAATACTCTATATTGATTGATTTTTCATAAATATCGTTTAATTTATTGAATTTAATTGTATTTTTAGATGAAGCAAGTTGTTCTTCATGATATAGTTTAAAACTATCAGTATTTATAAGATAAACCTCAAAATTATGTATAAAATTTTTATCACTCTAGTTTTGTTTTTTTCTATTCACTTAACTACCTTTGCAAGTGAAGAAGCACCGCTTTCAATTCATGGTGTAACGACTATTAGTGCAGAAGATTTAATTACTTTATTACATTCAGATAAAGGCATTGCACTTATTGATGCAAGAATTAAAGAAGATAGAAAAATTGCAATTATAGAAGGCTCAATTAGTTTGCCTAATACCGAAACTGATTGTAATAGTCTTGAAAATATTATCCCAACACAATCATCCCCAGTCATTTTTTATTGTAATGGTGTTAAATGTGGCCGAAGTCTTAAGTCAGCAAAGATAGCTAAACAATGTGGTTATCAAATTATTTACTGGTTTAGGGGAGGCATAGAAGAATGGTTAAAGAAAGATTTTCCTTATTCTGTTGAGTAATTAACAAAGAATGAAACTTTTCACGCTCAGATTTTATTTAACCTTTAGCCTTTATTTCATTGCTGTTATCGGGGTCATTTTTCTGGTATATAGTTCATCGATTTACCAGGATTTGGCCTACAAAAATAAGACCGAATACGTTAAATCCCTAACCAAAAACAAAATTGATGATATATTTAGTCAGCTGGATCAGGAATTAACCCACCAGGTTGTCAACTTAATGAAAGAAAAGCCTTTTCAAGAGGCTTTTGCAAATAAAGATGAGAAAGCCATGTATGCCTGGCTATCAGAACTCAATAAACGTTACTACGTCACCGCTGGCATCATTAATATTAATTCTATTTATGTACTTGATAAATCATTTGACATATTAACTCAGGTACAGGAAGAAAATTCATCTGAAAATAATTGTTTAGATATTGTTGAAAAAGTTAGAAGCAGCCTTACTCATGAACGTTATAAATCCAGGCATTTAATTTGTCATGATCAGGAAGGCCCTTTATCTAGCATTATATATCCCTATGGAGGCCTTTGGCCTAAGGGTTATATCATTATTACCGGCAAAGTAATGCATAATCTGAAAGAATTACCCTATCTGATTAATTTACCTGCTCAAATTCATTCTGTTGAAAATAAATTACTATTCCAATCTAATGACTGGGTTGAAAATGAACATTCACCCAATGATCACTATTTCACAACTTTAAATTATCAAGATCGCAATAAATTGACGCTGTTCAAAGTCACTATTGCATTAGATAATCAGGAATTATCTGAACAAATAAAGCAAGTTCAACTTAAGTTGATTTCTTTTTCATTTATTATTATTTTTATTTTAGTTTTTATCGCCGGTTGGTTTCAAAAACGTGCGATAAATCCACTACAGTCACTTGCTAAAGGATCTCAGAAAATTACCTCTGGTGTTTATGAAACAATCGCTGAAAATTGCATTTTCCCTGAAATTCAGACGCCAATTAATTCTTTTAATGTCATGGTCAAAGATCTTAAAAATGAAGTGGCAGAACGTGAACAAATAAAACAAAACTTGTTAGAAGAAAAGCAATTTACCTTAGTGACTTTAGCTTCAATCATTGATGCGGTAATTTCACTAAGTATCGATGAAAAAATTAATTATATGAATCCAAAAGCTGAAGAGCTGATTGGAAAGGCTTTTGATGAATGTGAAAATGCTAGTTTTAGTGACGTTTTTAAAATTTATCAAGACTCCAGTAATAACGAACAAATTCCGTTACATACGATTATGGATGATGATGATTTAAATTATCATCAAACCATTGTTTACTTTTACGATCAATACAATAACCGTCTTGAACTGGAAATGTCTATTTCCAGAATGGCAGATAATTATTCTATTAATATGGGATATGTTATCGTATTTAATGATGTGACAGCCGATAGAGAGTTAAAACGTCAACTATCCTACGAAGCACTTCATGACTCCTTAACTGGACTTATCAATCGATATGAATTTGAAAGACGCGCACTGAACTTACTTGAAAGCTCTTTTGGTAACAAAAACGAGCATGTGCTGATGTTTATGGATTTAGATCAGTTTAAAGTTGTCAATGATACTTGTGGCCATCTGGCGGGAGATGAATTATTAAAACAGTTGGCTGCACTGGTACAAGAAAGTATTCGCTCAAATGATAGCTGGGCTCGACTAGGTGGCGATGAGTTCGGTTTATTAATGGGAAACTGTTCTCTGGAACCGGCTATTAAACAAGCAAAAAAAGTATCAAACCTGATTAAAAACTTCAGATTCAACTGGGACAATAAAGTATTTAAAATTGGTATTAGTATCGGCGTTGTCGAGTTTGGAATGGATGGCACCAGTCTGAGTGAAACGTTAAGCCATGCTGACTCAGCCTGTTATATGTCAAAAAATTCTGGTAGTGATAGTATTCATGTTTATACACAGGATGATGAAGCATTACAGGAACAACAAGGTGCAATGAACTGGGTATCCAAAATTCATGCGGCTCTGGATGAAGATCGCTTTATTTTATACTTTCAGATTATCAAACCACTTAATCCAGATGATAAGCCTCATGGTGAAATACTTATTCGTTATTTGAATAAAAATAATGACATCATTGGCCCTGGAGCATTTCTACCTGCAGCAGAACGCTATAATTTATCCGGACAAATTGATCGTTGGGTTGTTCAGCAATCTTTTCAATGGATTGAAGATCATCAAAATGAGTTAGATGAAACCGTTTTTGGAATTAACTTATCCGGTATTTCACTAACCGATCAGGTGTTTCTGGACTTTATAGTTAAAAAACTTAAATCATCATCAAAGATTTCTCAACATATCTGCTTTGAAATTACGGAAACAGCAATTATCTCAAATATTCAACGTGCCGTTCACTTTATTACTTCTTTAAAATCACTTGGCTGTCACATTGCTTTGGATGATTTTGGTAGTGGCCTATCCTCCTTTGCCTATCTAAAATCATTCCCCGTTGATTTTCTCAAGATCGATGGTATTTTCATTAAAAATATTGATAATTCACCCGATGATGTGGTTATTGTCCGGGCGATGGTTAATGTTGCACATGGTTTAGGAATGAAGGCAATCGCTGAATTTGTTGAAAATATTGAGTCAATTTCTATCTTAAAAGTGTTAGGTGTGGATTATGTACAAGGCTATGGTATAGAAAAACCCAAAGCTCTGTCTGAACTACTACCCCCTAATCCCTAACCCCTATATATTAATAAGCCCCTTCGAGCTTCACTTCTTCACTAGAGGCAAGCAGGCGGTTGGCAGTTAAAGCATATGGACGGGGATCTAAAATACATTCCTGTTCCAATAACATATTCTTTAACAATTCACATGAAGCATAACCAATTACAATACCATTTCTGAAATGTCCTGCATTCAGATATAAATGTTTTAATTCAGGATGTTCCCCAACATAAGGGATACCATCAATAGAACCTGGACGAAGACCTGCCCATTGTTTTTCAACTTCATAGTTTGCTAGTTCAGGGACAATTCTAATGGCTTCCAGCCTTAACTCCTCCAGAGTATCATCATCAATTGTTTTATCAAACTGATTAAATTCCAAAGTACTGCCTAATACAATCCTGCCATCTTTTCTTGGAATTAAATAACGTCCTTTGCTAAGAACAATATGCTGGATTAAATTCTCGGGCGCTTTAAAAACAATCATTTGTCCTTTTACTGGTGCAATTCTCGGCACTGATTGATAGTTGTCCAAAAGTTTAGCTGTCCATGCACCACCTGCGACAATCACCCTATCAGCATAAAAACTCTGTGATTGACCATTGGTGGACTCTGTCTTAACACCTTTTACCTGTTGTTTTTCAACAATCAATTCAGTCACACGTGTTTGTTCATGCAAATGAATATTTTCTGATATTAACATCAATTTTTGCATTGATTTTACCAGACGTGGATTTCTAACCTGGCCTATTGATTTAGTAAGCCAGCCCTGCTGAAATTGGTTATTTAATTCTTTTTCCGTTTTAGATAATTGCTCACCGTACAATGCTTCAAAAGAGTAAGAAAACTCATTCATCCAGGCTTGTGCTTTTGATAATTCTTCTTCTATTGATAGATATAAAAGGCCACTTTGCTGATATTCCGGGTCAATTCCAGTTTTCTCATTTAACTGAGCTAATAATTGCGGGTATTGGGCCTGACCCCATTGAGCCAAAACACTAATTGAATCATCATAACGCCAGGGATATAAGGGAGAAATAATTCCACCTCCAGCCCATGAAGACTCTTTTCCAGCATAACCTTGTTCAATCAAATGTACTTCGACACCCTGTTCAGCCAATAATTTAGCTGTCAGCATTCCAATAATACCAGCGCCTATAATACAAACTTTATCCATACAAACTCTTTCCGTACAACAATTTACTGCAATTCCTTGGGTAAACTAAAATTAATATTTTCGTTTTCGCCATTATCTTCTTCAATGTTTTCAATACCATAATCCGTAAGTTTGTTGCGAACGGCGACAACTAAATGTTCCGGAGCAGATGCACCCGCGCTAATGCCGATAACATTTGCATGACTAATCATTTCTTTGGTTATTTCATCGGCACTATCAATTAAATAAGCTTGCTGATTAGCCAGTTTATCTGCAACTTCTTTTAAACGATTAGAATTTGAACTGTTTTGTGAGCCAACAATAAAAACCACATCACTTTCTTTAGCGACACGTTTAACAGCATCCTGCCTATTTTGAGTGGCGTAGCAAATATCATTCTTTTTAGGGCCTTGAATACCAGGATACTTATTTTTTAAAGCCGCAATAATTTCAATGGTATCATCCATCGATAATGTTGTTTGCGTCACATAGGCTAAGGGCTCGGTTTGCTGAATTGTCAAACGTTCAACATCAAACAAGTTTTCAACTAAATAGATTTTAGCCTTTCCCTGACAATCATATTGACCCAATGTACCATCAACTTCAGGGTGACCTTTATGTCCAATTAAGATACAGGAAATACTATTTTTTGAATATCTTGCGACTTCGAGGTGAACTTTAGTTACCAATGGACAGGTCGCATCAAATAATTTGATTGGCCGACTTTCTGCTTTTTTTCTTACGGCTTGCGAAACACCATGAGCACTAAAGATTAGAACACTATCATCAGGGACTTCGTCAACTTCATCGACAAAAATTGCCCCTCGGTCCTTTAACGTATTGACAACATTGGTATTATGAACCACTTCATGACGTACATAGATAGGAGCACCATAAATATCCAGTGCCCGATTAACAATATCGATTGCTCTATCAACGCCCGCACAAAAACCTCGTGGGTTTGCTAAAATAGCTTGTGACATTTTATTTTACTGCCAAAAGCTCAACATCAAAAATTAATGTCGCATTTGGAGGAATAACGCCACCCGCACCCTGAGCGCCATAGCCCAGATCAGATGGAATGGTTAACTTTCTTTTTTCACCAATCTGCATTCCGTTAACACCTTCATCCCAGCCTCTAATCACATGCCCTGCGCCAAGGACAAAAGAAAATGGCTGATTTCTATCAACACTGGAATCAAATTTAGTGCCATCTTCAAGCCAGCCGGTATAATGCACATCTACCGTCAGCCCTTTTTCAGCAACGGTTCCAGAACCTTCAACTAGAATATCAATATTTAATCCATTATCTGCCATTT
>JADGAU010000137.1 GCA_015231865.1 Gammaproteobacteria bacterium
ATTTTTTGCCCGTTTTCTATAAATAACTAAAAAGTAAGGGAAAAATATTTTTGTTATTCAAGAGATTTTTAATAGTCTGATAAAAGTCTTTTTATAAGACACATATGCTATCCCAATTCATTGTTTGATAAGGCTGATGGTTTAAATACGTTGATATTTCTTTAGCTAAGTCAGGGTGTGCTAAAGCACAACAACCAAGCATAATGTCTCGACAAGAACTTTTTTGCCGGTATTTATGGTAGAATAAGAAATCGAGATAATTAAAATTTTTTCAGAGTGGTTTTCTTTACTTAAATTTTAGGGCGGGGTATTTGTGTTGTTTTTAAAACCAGTTTTTACATCGCTAAAGTCTTGTCAAACCATAAAAACACTACTTCTTAATTTTTTGATGCTTTTTCTATTGGTAACCACAGCCTATTCATTTCCCCAGCCTGGTAAAGAATACAAACTTTTTATTCTAGATTCACAACTTGGAAATCCGTATGACGAAGTAAGAGAGGCTTTGCTAAAACAGCTAAGTGATTATGGTTACGTCCAGGGAGAAAATCTGCTTGTTAATATCCAAACTGCCGGAAATGATATCAAGGAAGGCGAATCTATTTTAAAAAAACTTCAAAGCGGAAATTATAATGTCATATTTACTGGTGGAACAGTGGCCACAATTTCTGCAAAAAATGTTTTATTGGGAACTCAACAAGCTGTTGTTTTTGGTTCCCCTACAGATCCTGTTGGTATAGGCGTCATCGATAATTTTATAGATTATCCAAAAGCCAATTTCACTGGCGTTTGTTATCCAGTTCCTGTAAAGGCTAGAATGCGATTTATACAACAATTAATGCCTGATGCTAAGAGACTTGGTTTAATATATGCGGATATGCCCCAGTCACATAGTTATAACCGCTGGTTACAGGAGCTCCTTGCACAAGATCCGAGTTTCAGCGATATCAAAATTATATTCAAATCAGTACCTCTCGTAACTGGAGAACATGGTGATAAACAGATGGCAGAAAATGCAATCCCAATTATAAAAGCGATTGACGCTCAGGTAGACGCCTATATTAAATCAAATGACCAATTAGGGACACGCCGCCAAATAGCCGAAGTAATTTATGCAAATTCAAGTAAACCCTTAATTGGCATTGTTAAAAATGATGTTGTTCAGAAATGGGGCGCAACGGCCGTTGTTTTCCCATCACATGAAAGCATTGGGAAACAAACTGCCAGCATGATTCGAGATATTTTTGAAGGGAAAACAATACAGCAGATTAAACCTCAATGGCCTAAATTATTCGGATATGGCGTAGACCTTTCAAAAACAAATCAGTTTGGGATCAAGGTACCTATTGGAATTTTGCAGCTTTCAGGAAGTAATATTATCAAAGAATGATTAGAAATCAATTTTAATAGAAAATTTTTATGTCTATCAAACTTAACCATAAAATTATATTTGTTACCTCAGCCACACTGATTTTTTCACTGATTATTAGTGCTTTCGTCATATTACAGAGTTTTCGTAATCATTATACAAATGCTCTTTTAACCGGAGCATTTGGTGTTGGCTACAGCATTGAAAGTATTTTAAATGAAATGTTGGTACTGGGGCTTCCTCTGGATTCACTTTCAGGTATGAATGATAAGCTAAAAGAAACCGTAACGAAAAATCCCCATATTGCTTACGCAGGTGTTACTGATTTATCTGGTACGGCCATTTTTCATAATGACGAAACCCTATTAGGTAGACAGTTTACTGATGAAGCAGCTTTAAAAGCATCAAAAACACTCAAAGCTTTATGGCAATTCTACAATCGTTTTGATGGTAAACAATATTACGATATCAGTATTCCACTCTTTGATACACAAAAAAAACATATTGGCGCGGTCAGACTCGGCTTTGAAACAATTCATGTCAATAATCAGATTGATAAAGCGTTAGCACAATTGGTTGCTATATCCATAGTTTGTTTTATAGTTATTGCCTTATTACTTAATTTGCTATTAAGGCAGTTTATAACTTTGCCGGTTAAAAAATTATCTGACTTTGCACAAGCAATCACTCACAACAAATTTTCACCTGAACCAGATATTTCAAGCACAGATGAAATAGGAGAACTTTCTTATTCTTTAACAACCATGCGTGACACTATTCATAAACAATTGAATGAATTGCGTAACTTCAATGAAGTTATGGAGAAAAAAGTCATTGAACGCACGGATGAATTGGGGAAAGCCAATATAAAGTTAAAAAAACGTAATCAAGATTTGAATGATGTGCTTGATAGAGAACGAAAGTTATCTGAAGCTTTACGAGTAAGTGAAGACAATTTCCGACAATTATTCCAGCGAAACAAAGCAGTCATGCTAATCATTAATCCTCATCATGGCAATATTATAGCCGCAAATTCAGCTGCAGAAGAATACTATGGATATTCAGTTGAACAATTTCAAAAGATAAACATTAGCGATATTAATACGATGTCTGCTGAAGAAATTGCATGTGAGATGCAAAATGCTAAGGAGCATAAGCGCAATAATTTTTTATTCAAACATAAATTGTCTACTGGTGAAGTAAAAGATGTTGAAGTACATTCAGGGCTAATTGAATGGAAAGGTGAAGAAGCTCTTTATTCAATTATTCATGATATTACCGCCAGAAAAACTGCTGAAGAAGAACTTGTACGGATGGCACATTTTGATACGCTTACAGGTCTTCCTAACCGCGTTCTACTTTCAGACAGATTACAGCAATCAATGACTCAGGTTTTACGCCATGATAAAAAACTTGCTGTTGTGTTTCTTGACCTTGATGGTTTTAAGAAAATTAATGATACCCATGGTCATGATGTAGGAGACAAATTTCTATATAAACTGACGCAATCTATGTTATACGTAATGCGTGAAGTTGACACGCTATCAAGACTGGGTGGTGATGAATTTGTTGCTGTTCTTTCAAATCTTACAGATGAAGAAGACTGCATATTGTTTATTGACAGGTTATTGTATGTGATAGCGAAACCAATCGAAGTTGAACAGCATCAATTACAGGTTACTGCTAGTATTGGTGTAACGTTTTATCCTCAGCCTCTGTCAGAGGATTCAATTGGTGCCGAACAACTACTAAGACAATCTGATCAGGCTATGTATTCTGCCAAACAATCGGGTAAAAATCGTTACCATATTTTTGATACTGATCTTGACCGTACAGTAAGAGGGCATCATGAGACTATAGATGAGATAAAATTGGCGATTCAAAATAATGATTTTATTTTATACTACCAACCAAAAGTTAATATACGATATGGCAACATTATAGGTTTAGAAGCTTTAATTCGTTGGCAACACCCAGAGCGAGGTTTATTAACTCCTTTTCATTTTTTACCTATTATTGAAAATAACAATGTTTCAATTCAATTGGGTGAATGGGTAATGGCAAATGCTGTTGCTCAAATAGTAGAATGGAAACAGAAGGGAATAAATATTTCAGTGAGTGTCAATATTAATGCCCTTCATCTGCAGCATCCAGGTTTTGTAGAGCGACTTCAGACACTTCTCTCAAATAACCCTGAATTAAAGCCAGGAGATCTTGAATTAGAAATACTTGAAACTAGCGCGCTGGAAAATATTGAAAAAGTTTCTAAAATCATCCTCCAGTGTGAACAATTAGGTGTTGGCTTTGCTTTGGATGATTTTGGTACCGGCTATTCCTCTCTAACTTACCTAAAGCGATTACCGGTAAATTTACTTAAGATTGATCAGAGTTTTGTTCGGGATATGCTCGATGATACTGATGATATGGCAATTCTTGAGGGTGTTATTGGTCTTGCTGAAGCTTTTCGTCATGATGTTATAGCAGAAGGTGTGGAGACTAAATTGCAGGGTGAAATGTTAATTCAGCTTGGTTGTGAACTTGCTCAGGGCTATGAAATTGCAAAGCCCATGCCCGCTAAAGAAGTTGAAAACTGGATTAAAACCTGGAAGCCTCATTCTACATGGCTTAATACAACACCTGTCAGTCATGAAAAACATGAAATTTTACTGGCTATCGTTGAACATCGAGCCTGGATATCACATCTAAAACGTTATTTAGAAAATAAAACGCACCTGCTTCCATCGGTTGATACACATCAATGTCGATTTGGTGAATGGCTAAATAGTGAGAAAATTGAGAATATCATCAATGGCAAGGATGAAATCAAAGAAATTAATTCACTACATGAATTAATTCATCGTGAAGCCAGTTTGCTAATTATTGCTAAACAGAATAATGATAGTGATAATATTGAGATAGGAATCAGAAATATTGAGTCAAAACAGGATAGCCTGATTGTACATTTGAATAAACTTGTAAACAGCGAGTTCAATTAATCATTTTTTACAGTTTAAAAAATTGATAAGCCATCAAGACAATCGCTGCAAAAGTGACATAAGGCTGAATGAAAATAATTCCTTTTGACTGATAGCAGAAACTTTCAGTAATAAATCATACCTTTAAAATTTATACAAAGCCGAAGAGCATTACGTTATTCAATTAACATAAACCTTATTATACAGAGCTAGATTTTACGATTTCTTCTTGTCCAAAGCGTTTAATGCCGATGAAAACCCTAATAAAGAAAAATTAAATTTCAAATCACGATTTCCAATAGCCTGCATTTTCATATAGGCACTTTTACCTTTTCTAAAGGACTCGAATAACTTCGCATTATCTTCAATAATAATATAGCAGGCATTTTGGTTACAAAAATTATAAGCAAAGCTATTAATTAACTGTTCATCCACATAAATCTTTGCCGGTACTTGTAAATTCAATAAATGAGGTAAAGTTATTTCCATGAGTAAGTTGTCTTTTTGCTTAATAACAGAAAGTATAGAAACGACTGCTTTATTTTCATTGACCAAAGTTTGAGATACTTTACAACGCTTAATATCATTTTGCTCTACACATGCAAGCTGCCAATCTTTAAAGTTCTCTGTGATGGTTCTTGAACTTGGTGCCTCTGCAGACAGTAAATGACTCATAAATATACTGCTTATAATCGCCATACTTTGAATAAGTTTTATCACGCTATTTCTCCATTTAATTTTTTGCTATACATATTTTATTTCTACCGGTTTCTTTTGCCTCATATAAAGCATTATCTGCTAACTTAATGGCACCATCAACCGAACTGCTTAAATCTACTATTTCCGTTATACCAATACTAACTGTTACTACCAATGGTTCTGCTCCAGCTATTTTTTTCTTTGGAATTTCCAGGCGCACGCGTTCAAGAACTACTTTAGCTTGTTCTGCACTTGTTTCAGGGAGTAATACAACAAACTCTTCTCCTCCCCAACGTGCAACCGTATCAATATTTCTTACCTGTTCACTTAGCACGCTGGAAAATATTTTTAACACGTCATCTCCAATATCATGTCCATAAGTATCATTAACAGACTTAAACTTATCTAAATCCATAATAGCTACAGAAGGTTTTTTACATTGATGACGGCTGACTCTGTCAAATTCTTTATCACAACTTTGAATAAAAGCACGTCGATTATAAATACCCGTTAATTGATCCGTAAATGCAGCACTGGTTAATTCAATATTTTCATTTTGTAAATGACGGTTTTGTTTTTTTACAACAAACTGAACATATAAAAGGTTAATTAACAGGGTAAAGGCAAATAACTCCAGATAAAATAATAGATTACTTTGTTGTTGAAGGAATAACAAGTAAAGATGAATTATCAGGATAACGGCTAAAATAGCAGTCTGTGATAGCCAATATTTGAATCCCTGTACATTAATAAGGAGCAATACAAACAGTATTGTTAATATAAACAATAAAATCATATTATCGAACAGGAAAGTCGCTTCTTTTAGCACCATACCATGTCTCATAGATTCGCTGATCAGAGCTAGTAAATAGGTACCGGACATATGTCCTCTAGGCGTATTAACACGATCTGACAAATAGGCACTACTGCCAATAAAAATGGTTTTATCCTTAAAGAACTCTGCCGCTCCTGAAACTTGTTTCAAACCAAGAGCTACTTCAGCAACCTCCGCAAAAGCTCTGGGTCTTATAAAAGCCCGCTTTAATCAGTTTGAACCAGACTATAGCGCTTATGAAAACAATACCATCGTCGATGTCCCAAATGCAACCGCTGCCATTGGTGGTAAATACCAGCTGACAAATAACTATTACGTACAAGGTGATATTAAATATACTGGCGAACGATTTTACAATATAGCCAATACCGCCAAACTCAATCCCTATACTTTGGTTAATGTCGCTCTAGGCTATCAGAGGCATGGGTGGAAAGGACTTTTATATATCAATAATCTAGCCGACAAGCAATATATTGATTTTATGATATACACACCGGATAACAACTACTATCATTTTGGTGCCCCAAGAGAGATTGGTGTACAACTGAGTAAAACTTTCTAATGACACCTGAAGTTGTATTAACCAGTAATAAACTTAACAAGCTAACAAATCCGGTAAACAAGCAAATGACCTTTTCTACAGTAAATAACGCAAGCAGCTCTAACGCTTCATCACGTTCACCCAGTTGAACCTGTGCTATTCCCAGCAAAGGGAGTGCAGCCAGTTCGCCTTGCTCATACACAATCTGGCTTTGCTGTTTTAACTCTAAATAGTGTTGCGTTTCGAGTAGTTTTCTAAGTTGTAATAACAAGATTATATTACCGTGAAAGGTTATCTTTCATCTTCCGGGGTGATGCCAAGGCAACATGAACGTTCCATTACGAAATACTAATGTGATGCAATATATTTTGCTAACACCTCATTAATACGTGATTGCCAGCCTTTGCCGGTAGACTTAAAATACTCAATAATCTCAGCATCATAGCGAATAGAGACCAGCATTTTTGTCTTTTCCTGTGCGGGTCTGCCCACTTTTCTTTTTTTTACAGCATTGCTAAATTCTTTATCCGATACCCTGTTATCAGCAATCATTTTTACTCCGGATGACATGAGTTCAGGAGTAATTTCCGGAGCATCATCAGGATCAACCCAATTGCTGATAGAATGTTTTTTGTTCTCTTTCATTCGCTTTCCTCATCGAAATAATACGACGTTTTTCACCTCTTTGTGTCCACACAACAACAACTTCCCGTTCATCCATAAAGCCGTATGTTATAACTCTTTGTTCACCATATTTAAAACGATTGTCAATAATATCAATATGTGGCGCATCAAATAATTGATCACAATGCGCAAAATCCAGACCTCTTTCAGCCAATGTTATGTTTCTTTTATTGTGATCATATTCAATTATCATTACACATTATTGTAGCTACAATAATCTCAGGTTTCAAGTGTTGGTATTGCAAAAGGCTTTGATTGGCTTATAAGATAGAACTTTTTTAATTTGGTGAGGTTTCGTGCGTTTTATAAAGCGAAATAAGTTTAAAATTAACCTTAAAAATTAATTAAATCCGTCATTCCGCACCAATAAAATTTAATTAAAAATATATTCATTAGGAAATAACTTGACACAGATCCCGTAATTTGATCATATACTTATCTTTGGATAAAGATAATGTCAGATTATGAAATAAAGAATATTGATCACCTTGGTTTAGTTTCAGGATTTTGTCATGAAATGGGTTTGGTCGATTTTATAGATAAACAATTTCCAGAGCAAAGTAGCAGTAAGCACCTCAGTTATGGTCAATGTTTACAAGCGATGATACTCAATGGACTTGGATATACCAG
>JADGAU010000138.1 GCA_015231865.1 Gammaproteobacteria bacterium
TATGAAAATGACACTTTTTTCGACAAGGTTGTAGATTGGTCTTTTATTAATGAAAAGTCACGTTTCTGGTACATGGTCGATCTATTACAGAAATTGCAACCTGAATTTGTTATTTGTACCAAGCCCAATATACCATCCACTTTTTATGCCTATTTCTTATTACAGCACAAGCCAGTCTACACAAAATTTATTTTTGCTCCGTGGGGCGATATTATCACCTACAAAACTTCATCTTTAAATGATGAAGAAATGATGGACTCATTTAAAGTTAACTTTCAAACATTAAAAAGTATCCAGTATTGTGAACAATATCTATTACAAAAGAGTGATGCAGTATTATCCAGTTATCGGGGGTATTATCGTGATAATGTCTTATTAAAGGAAACAAAAAAACTTTTATCAACAACTTTTTTCATCCACCCTAAAAACTTTGTCTTCAGTGATAATCAATCTGTGGATAATATAAAAATTTGTTATGCTGGCTCTATTGATTGTGCCGAAGATGGTTCTCAACTTTGGCAACTAATCATGGATCATTCTCATGATTATCGTATCATCGCTGAACAGTCAGTTTATCTGGATGTGTATACTTTCAATTCTGCCACTCTGTTTTGTTATGAACAATTAAGTCAGCAGTCCCAATATTTTAGTTTATATTTTAATACTCCCCATTGGCAATTACCGCAACAACTAAAGGGATATCATTTTGGATTGGTCTGGTCCAATATTAGCGATAAAAAAAATAGACAGAAACTATTTCCCGGCGATCACTCCACATTTCTGGCTAAAGCTCTGGTTTATCTGGCAGCCGGCATTCCTATTATTGTTTGTGAAGGTCTGGTACTAATGGCTAATTTTGTTAAAGAACATGGGCTTGGTATCGTTGTAAAAAATGAAGATTTAGCCAAACTGTCCGAACTAATAAAACAGGAAGATTATTTATTACTAAAAAATAAGGTAAAAACCTTTCAGCAAAATTATGTACAGGCACAACACGAACTGGAAATAAGCAATTTCTTTAAAACTTTTTAGCCTCATAATTACCCTGATGAAAAATAGCCAGACTCTATCTCCCCAATTTAACAATATTCAATTACAACCGAATACCAAAAATATTGTCTATTCTTATAAACCCGATGCTACACATCGACTACTGAATCAGAAATTAATTGAAGAACTTCGATCGATAGGGCGAGAAGAAAATAAAATAACAAGGCTGTGCTTTCATTTATCGAAACAGGCCTTACTTCAGTCTATGCTAATTTACCTACCAAAAGGAGCATCATACCCCCTGCATTTACATCCGAATAAAAATGAAAGCTATCAAATCATACAAGGAACAATTCAATTTACCATCAAACAATCCGTCAGTGATGATATCAATACTTTTATTCTTGATAAAGCATCGCCGTTTTATTATTCTCAGAAAAATACCTGGCATAGTTTACAAGCTATAGAGTCGGAAGCTTTGTATATTGAAAGTCGAGAAGGTCCTTTTGATGATATTCTGCAGAATGATACTATCTGGAAAGATTAAAGCCACACTCATTAACATTTTTATTAGGCAAACCATCAATGATAATATTAGGATTAACCGCTGGAACTCATGATACTTCTGCCGCATTACTGGTCGATGGACAGATTGAAATAGCCATAGAAGAAGAACGCTTAAGCAGAAACAAGCACACAAATGCGTTTCCGATTCTTGCTATTGAAGCTTGTTTACAGCATCAGAAAATTAGTATTAATGATGTCGATATCATTAGCATCTGCTGGGATCTTAGAGAAATCTATGAACAACGATATATCAAACAACTATTTGATCATGATTTCTCAAAGTTAATCGATGACCGCAAAGACGAAATTTTACGCTTTAGTGAAATTGTCGATAAGATTCGTGCATTAGATTATCAGGGTGAAATTCGCTATGAGAAGCACCATTTTTGCCATACTATCTATTCCTATGCGAGCAGCCATTTTAATGACTGTGCCTTTATTACACTGGATGGTTATGGGGAAACAGAGTCAGGCTATATAGGCCGTATTATCAATAATCAAATGGAATTTTATAAAAGCTTCGATATTGATAATTCATTAGGTCTTTTATACACAGCCATTACCTACTTTTTAGGCTTTAAAACACATTGCGATGAAGGTATTGTGATGGGGCTTGCCAGTTATGGTGATGCAGACGCACTGATTGATGAACAAATCAGTTATCTGGATATATTCAGAAAAATAATCAGCCTCAATGATGACAATCTGTATCACATAGATCGTTCATATTTTTTATTTGGTTTGCGAAAACAGGGTTGGGTATCGAAAAAGTTTATCGAGCAATTTGGACTGAATCGTCAGGCAGATGAAGAGCTAACTCAGCACCATAAAAATATAGCCTCAGCCCTACAGATAAGAATTGAAGAAGTCATCCAACATATTGCTAATAAACTTTATGAAAAATATCAGCTTGATCAGCTATGCTTATCTGGTGGTCTGGCATTAAATTGTGTTGCCAATGGTCAATTATATTTAACAACAGCCTATAAAAATATCCATATCCCCTCGGCACCGGCTGATAATGGTTTATCGATTGGTGCTGCACTATTCACTAATAGCCAGTTTCAATTTAATAAAATTACAGATAGTGCCTATCTTGGTCCTGTCTATAATGAACAGGAAATATCGGCTTCGATTAAGGCCATTGCCAATAATAAACAACTCAAGATCAAGGAAGTTAATGACCATCATGAAATTGCCCAATTATTAATGGATGGAAAAATTCTGGCTGTTTGCCATGGACGCTCTGAATTTGGTCCCAGAGCACTGGGAAACCGCAGCATTTTATCCCGCCCATTTCCATTATCAATGAAAAACCATTTAAATAATCGAGTTAAATTTCGGGAAGATTTCCGACCCTTTGCGCCCGTTGTTTTAGAAGAGCATGCAGAAGATTATTTTGATATCAGAGGTGATGATCACAATATGACGAAAACCTATCATAGTAACAAGGATAATGCAGATAAAATTCCTGCTGCCTTGCATGTAGATGGCTCCGGCCGTGTACAAACAGTGAATAAAGAGCAAAATGATGTTCTATACCAGATTATCAATTGCTTTTATCAATTGTCCGGTATTCCTGTTATTTTAAATACTTCCTTCAATGTCAAAGGTCAGCCCATAGTCGAAACACCGGATGATGCCATACAAACCTTTTTAACAACCAATATTGATACTCTCTTTATTGGTAATAAATATCTAATATTAAAAGCTGATTCTTATGTCAAAAACTAAACGTATTATTGTTCTCGGTGGTAGTGGTTTCATTGGTCATAAGATAGTATCCCAACTAAAAGCCAGAGATGATAATATCGAGATTCTAGCTCCTATCCGAAATGACATTGATCTAACAGCTGATAATTCCGCTACAAAGCTAGCCTCATTATTCACACATGATACAGTTTTAATATTTGCTGCAGCCATAAAACGACAATCTGCTGATGATGCAATCATATTTCAAAAAAACAATCAAATGGTTATCAATGTATTAGCTGCATTATCTAAAGTTCAAATAGAAAAAATAATCTACCTGTCATCAGCTGCAATTTATGGAGAAGATATTGAAAACCTATCCATTAATGAAGACACCAATCATTTGGCTCGAAGCTATTATGGGCTGTCCAAGTTAACTGCTGAATGGTTACTTCGCAGTGCCGTAGATAATGGTGCCGCTAAAACGCTATGTTTACTGCGCCCTCCAATGATCTATGGAGCAGACGAGGTTATTCCATCCTACGGCCCAAGCCTGTTTCTGGATAAGGCAATATCGGGTAACCCACTGACACTATGGGGTGATGGTACAGAACTAAGAGAATTTATATATATTGACGATATCGCAGATATAATCTGTCAGGCAATATCCTTAGACATTAATGGCCCTCTTAATATAGTACAAGGCTTATCGGTCAGTTTTCGAGATGTACTGGATACCGTTAAAGAAGTAGCTGGAAGTCTACCTCCATTGGAACAAAGAGCTCGTAGCAAGAACAAGGTAGATAATGTCTTTGATCCATCACACTTCTTTGAATTATTTCCCGGATTTAAGTTCACCTCACTGACTCAAGGATTAAAACAGATGCTGAAGCTTAAAACTGGAAATACAGGAGATAAATATTGATTAATAAGTGTCGATTGTGTGGTGACGCAGATATAAGTCTGACGCTCAATTTTGGACATCAGCCCATTGCCAGCCAGCTAATAACTAAAAATGAAAAATCAAGTCCAAAGTTTCCACTACAATTGGGAATATGTAATCACTGTGGTTTAATTCAACTACTGGAGGCTGCACCTTACGAAGCTTTAGTACCTTCTATGCCTCTAATTTACAAAGAACCCGAACAACACCTGGATGATTTAGCAGAACAAATTACCAAAATCCCAGGTCTGTCAGTTAACTCCGTATTTGCTGCTGTATCCTATAAAGACACAACACTAATGGATAGACTGCATGCTAAGAACTTTCTCAATAATTGGCAAATTAATCCTAAATCTGATTTGGGCGTTGCTAACAATAATGCCAATATCGAAACCTTACAGCATTACATAACACCAGAAACAAGTTGCCACATTGCGGCCAAACATGGTCAGGCTGATTGTCTTTTGGCCCGGCATATTTTAGAACATGCCGATAAGACCCAAAGCTTCATAAAAGCCCTTTCCGAACTAATAAAAATGGATGGATATTTAGTTATTGAAGTACCTGATTGTACTAGTAATCTACAGCTTAAAGATTACACCATGGTTTGGGAAGAACACCGCAGCTATTTTACCGAAAACAATTTCCACAAGATATTACAACATAGTGGCTTTGAACCTGTGACCATCACCTCCTACCCAGGCATATATGAGAATTCTCTTGTACAAATTGCTCGTAAAGTGCCCTCTTCTAAGATTGATACTGCTGCCAGTATCGATACCACTAGCTTACTGAGTGTCTATTCAGCTGCATTTACAGCCATTAAAATCAAGCTAAAGGAGTATCTGACAGAACAATTAGCAGGATCTGATGGTCTTGTCTTGTATGGCGCAGGTCACTTGAGTGCTGCATTTATCAATCACCATGATTTAGCCAATCTGGTTGCCTTTATTGCTGATGACACCGCAGAAAAACAAGGTCAATTTTTAGCAGGCAGCGGTATTCCTGTACGCTCATCTGATGCTATGATGACTGGTAACTATCCTCTTTGCCTGTTTGGATTATCTCCTGAAATTGAAGATAAAGTAATTGCAAACAATCAAGACTATATAAGCCAGGGTGGGCAGTTTTATTCTGCTTTAGCATCCAGTAACAGAGCGATACACAAACGTATTAGTGGTTATACACCCAATAATCCATCTTAATATCAATTGTGCATTACCTGTTCAGCAAAAACATAAGGAAAAATTTTATCTGAAAAAATTGAATTTACTTTCTGTTTTTGTTCTTCAGTAAAAACTTTTTCCCATTCATTGCGGGTTCCCTTCCGATAATGTGCTTTACCTACAACAGGTCTTTCATAGTTAAACTCTATTTGTTCTATCCCATAAAATTTCATAATTTCCTGAAATAAATACTCCGGACGGTTTTTTAATATTTCATGGTTTGTTAGCATAATTTGAAAATTCTTCTGTTTATTCTCAAATAATTCTATCCACCCCAATAACCATTGATTTAATTCACTGGCAAAACGATCAATAATAAAGTTTAATTTTTCTGTTAAATCCAGCTCTAAAAAATTTGCAGGTGCTTCAAGTAAAGGAAAGGCTCCTGTTAAGTAAAACTCCGTACTAAAATGATGAGCCATAGACAATATTACCTGTCTGGGATCGCGAATATGAACAATGGTTTTTTTCAGCAGATGTTCAAGAAATAGTACATTTTCATGATTTGGAGCCAGATGTTCCTGAATAATATAACCATTTCTGGATTCAGGAAAAAATTGCACCGGACTTGTTATAAAACCCTGGACAAGGGTTTGATTTAAAAATAAACCACCAGCAGAACGCATCCAGGTTAAATCAATATTTTTTACTAATTGCCCTAAAATAAACGCACTACCGGAGTGAGGTATAGTCACTATAGGGAAAATACTACTATTGAAAAAATGGGTATTATGAACAATTCGCTTAATACTAAAATAATCATGCAATACACTTAAGCGGTGATTAAAGATAGCAATTAAAACAGCATCGATCTCCTGTTCTTTTAATTCCTGAAAATTATCACTTAGCTTTTTAATCGGTATGCCTTCTATATCCGTATTATTTTTACTGATATCATTATCAAAAATAAAGGCTATATATTTTCTTTCCTGATTACTCAGTACCCGTAGAAATTCTTTTAAAACAACGCTAGCGCCAAAAATACCAATCTGTTTATTTCCTTGTTTAACTTGATCGTTAAACTCTTTTTTCATGATTAAAAACTGATTTTCCATTTTAGTCTCTGTAAAATTAAATAGTTAAATTAGTTTTTACCTGGGCATATCTATCATTCAAATATTGTATTTCACCAATATTATTAAAATTAAACTCCTCTTTTACAGTGACACTATTCTCCACCATCCAATACTCCAAACCAGATTTAAAAGTTTCCAGATCAGACTCATTGTCACTCCACAGTGCTATCAAAAAATTATAAATAATCCATAATTCTGAACCATAAACTAACTGATTTGCTTTATTTTTAAAAATATCAATTAGATTTTCTCTACTATTATTAACCCATTCAAGCAAGACAATTGCACTATTTCTGTATGTTTTTTTATTATCAAGCCCACTTATTTCTGTAGTACTTAATTCAAAAGATTTAGGTTGCCAATAAGGTCCAACATTTAGAGATATAAGATTTGCATCCTTTTTACCATAAGAAAGAACAGCTTCATGATGCTTATTTCTATCCAAAAATATCGTATTCCAGGAAAATAAATACTTTGGTTTTATATTTGTCTCAATTATATTAAAAAAATAATCAACTGCTCCTTGCTGCATTTCACCAAAACTAAAGGTGTTTATTATCAAATCAACTTCTATATTTTTTATTTGATTAAAAAAGTGAACAGGACATAATACAAAATCAAATTGTTTAAAATCGCAATTTAACAAATCATCTGAATTGTGAATAAATTTTATTGAAGCTTCTACCTCATCAACTTTAAGATATGAAAATGCAAATAATAAAGACTCTGGTAAATCTACTAGTATATAAGTATCAACTTTATTCAAGTTATGAAAAATTCTAGCTAATCGTCCCCAACCTGAACCAATCTCTATTATGGTATTAAGTTTATTCTTTAATCCTAATTTATTTTTAATTTGTGTATAATATCCAATCCCATTTGCAAGATTTCTAAAATAATTAACATGATTGACATTAACAAATGTACCTGGAAGCGTCAGATTTTCACTCAATCCAACAAGCTCTGGATGAGACTCTAATCGCTTGAGATAGTCATCAACTAAACTTTGTTTTTGTTCATTTGAAATAATTTCAGTATTAAAACTAAAACTTGCACGATGAATCGCAAAATAAGCAATGTGGACGGGATTCTCAATTTCACTCACTGTTGTTAATAAGCGTTTTACTATTAAGCTCCATCTATCACTAACAACAAAACC
>JADGAU010000139.1 GCA_015231865.1 Gammaproteobacteria bacterium
ACTTAGCTCAGAAGGATTTATTCTTTGTTTAGCGATTTCTTCAAATTTTTTATCATTGATACTCCATATTGTATTGAAGGTAATAAATAATATTGAAGCAGCAGCAAGAATATAGGCATATTTGTGGTTACGCAGATAAACCAAACCTATCAGAATTGAAATGATAATAATAGCCAGGGATCCGATAACAATCATCATAATTAATCACCTTTGCTTTGAAGTTAGAAGTTTTTTAACATTATTAACTTTCATTAGTAATCAATCGTCGTTGTTCTACCGCTTCTGCCAGTTTTTCAAGCAAGCCCTGACTGTCATCCCATGGTAAACAGGCATCGGTAATACTTTGACCATAAGTTAATGCTTTACCCGCTACAATATCCTGACGCCCACCAACTAAATGACTTTCTATCATAACGCCCATTATTTCCTGACAGCCATCTGCCAACTGCTGACAGATATTTTCACCCACTAAAACTTGCTTTTCATATTGCTTACTGCTATTGGCATGGCTAAAGTCTATCATAAGATTCGGCGTTAATTTAGCATTTTGCAATTGTTCTATCACTAAATTGACATTGGTTGCATCATAATTTGGCTCTTGGCCACCACGTAAAATAATATGACAATCCTCATTACCGCTAGTTGAAAAAATAGCAGACCGTCCTTCTTTTGTGACCGATAAAAAGTTATGTGGTTGAGAAGCAGATTTAATGGCATCAATGGCTACTTTCATACCTCCATCAGTCGCATTTTTGAAACCAACGGGCGCAGATAAGCCGGAAGCCAATTCACGATGAACCTGGCTTTCTGTTGTTCTTGCACCTATTGCCCCCCAGCTAATTAAATCAGCGATATATTGAGGACTAATTAGATCTAAAAATTCTGTGCCTGCAGGTACACCCATATTATTAATATGACATAATAATTCTCTGGCGAGCCCTAATCCTTTATTAATTTCAAATGACTCATCCAAATCCGGATCATTAATTAAGCCTTTCCAACCAACAGTCGTTCTGGGTTTTTCAAAATAAACCCTCATAACAATTAATAGTTGTTTGCCCATAGTTTCACGGCACTTAAAGATTTTTTCTGCATATTCTTTAGCTGCAACGGGATCATGAATTGAACACGGACCAATAACCACCAGTAAACGATCATCCTGACCATTTAAAATATTATGAATATCCTGTCTGGTTTGGGTAATCAATTCCTGGGATTTTTCCGATACAGGAAATTTGTCATGTAATGATTGCGGCGAAACAACCTCTTTCATACCAATAATACGAAGATCATCTGTTGTATTCTTCATTAAAGTTCCTAATTAATTGATAGTCATTTAAAAAACGATGAATATTATAACAGACACAAACTATTTTGGTAGAATGCTTATCGCTCCATTACTCATTAAAGTGACACATTTTTTAGCTAAAAATATAGAAATTAGCCTATAATTTGAAAAGTATATACTGCTGATACTTTGAAATGCAGCAAGGCTTATTTTATTTTTGGTGATTGAGCATAGCCCAAGAGCACTTCCTTCGGGGTGTAGACAAACTATGTGATTAAGCCAAAAATAAAAAGTAACGCAGTCTGCATTTTCAATGATTACCGGTATATACTAGTAATACTTAAGGGGAAATATCCATGACTAAAAAAATAAAAACCTTTGACAGCGCCCGAAAAAGACTGGCAAAAGCGGTTAAATATTTAAAATTATCTGAAGACGTTGAAGAACAATTAAAATATCCAAAAGTCTCTATTTCAGCCAGTTTAAATATTCGTATGGACAATGGTAAATTAAAAGCTTTTCAGGCATACCGTGTTCAATATGATGATACGCTTGGACCAACCAAAGGAGGAATTCGTTTTCACCCCAGTGTAAATCTCGATGAAGTGACCTCATTAGCCTTTTGGATGACTTTTAAGACTGCAGTCTGTGATTTACCCTTTGGCGGTGCAAAAGGTGGCGTTTGTGTTAATCCTAAGGAGTTATCTCCCGCAGAATTGGAACGTCTTTCCAGAGCCTATATAGATGCATTTTACCCTTATATTGGTCCACACAAAGACATACCTGCTCCTGATGTTTACACCAATGCCATGATTATGGGCTGGATGGCCAATCAATACAGTAAAATTAAAGGCGAGCATACCCCGGCGATGATAACCGGAAAGCCTTTGTCTCTTGGTGGCTCAAAAGGTAGAACAGATGCAACCGGTCGAGGTGCATTTTATGTACTAAATTCATTGGAGAAAAAATTGCAGATAGATCCTGAAAATACAACCGTTGCTATTCAGGGTTTAGGTAATGCAGCCAGTAGTTTTGTTCGTCTGATTCATGACAAAGGTTATAAAATTGTCGCCATTAGTGATTCTACTGGTGGTGTTTACTCTTCTGACGGACTTGATCCTGTTCAGCTATTGCAATACAAACAAAAAGGAGATTCTTTAATTGATTTCCCGATAATGGATAATCAAAACATTATTAGCAATGAAGAATTACTTGAATTAGATATTGATTTATTAGTTCCAGCAGCATTAGAAAATGTAATAGACAAGAATAATAAAGAAAAAATTAAGGCCAGAGTTATTTTGGAAGTGGCCAATGGTCCTGTAACTGATGAAGCAGATGAATATTTAGTTAGTCAAGATGTATTCGTTGTACCGGATATTTTAACTAATGCAGGTGGTGTAACTGCTTCTTACTTTGAATGGGTGCAAAACAAGGCTGGCTACTACTGGGAAACATCTGAAGTCTATGAGCGGCTGAAAAAAATTCTAACCACCGAGAGTTTAAAAATATGGGATATCAAAGAAGAGAAGTCATGCGATTTAAGAACAGCAGCCTATATACATAGTCTTAGTCGCATTGCTCAAGCAATTGATGATGCCGGTACCTGTGAATACTTTTCAAAAAAATAAAACATTAACGACTTTTTTAATGACTTCTTTAACGACTAAGTGGTGTGTTTATATGATTTTATGTTCTGATGATTCGCTATACACAGGCATTAGTAATGATGTAAACCGACGTTTTTTACAACATCAACAAAATAAAGGAGCAAAATATTTTCGTTCACACGCACCGGTTAAAATCGTTTATATCGAGAATGAACATACCCGTGTTACAGCAAGTCAACGTGAATATAAAATTAAACAATTAACCCACACTCAGAAGTTATCTCTGGTAAACTCTCAACAAAACCAAATTGAGACCAAATCAGAAATAAATTGATAAATTAAAGAGGTTAACATGACCCATAGTAAAGAAACTCAGGTCAGGAAGGTTATGTATAAGATTGAGCATAAAATTCCAGATATGAACAATAAAGCAATATCCGAGATTACTGGTGAAATTTATCAGGCTGACTTTGAACTATTAGCCGAATCAATTGCCATTATGCGTGCTCAATACCTGAAAAAAGTAGTGGACATAGCTCGTGAAGATCAATCCAAACTGTCGGCCAGTAGCTTTAATGAAGCTCGTGAATGTAAATTAGCTTTTCAGGAGGCCATTGAAAGTTTCAATCAACTTAAACGAGCGCTACATAGAGGACATTTTACTTTAGCCGATGCCAATGAATTAAGTAATGAATTAAATAATGAGGAAGATGATAAGAATCTATGGGATGATAGTGAGAATTAAAACTGCTAGTCACAATTTATTAAAAAAAAGTATAAGTTGATGTTCCTGAATGACTTTAGTCATTTTTTGAGTAATTAAAGTATCACGGTATTTTTCACTTAGCCCAATCAGCATCTCCAACTTTTCCTGGCGATATAAACTATCTTTATCAATCGCAGAAGCGATGATAGAAAATATTTCTTCTGTCTTAACGACTCCCGGTACTGAATTAGGTTCTGATTTCTTTTTAGAAGCAGATAGCAAGAAACCACTTAAAGTGTCGATTAAAACTGAACTATCCAGATTAAAAATCAGTTGTGGCGTTTTTCTCAATAAAATCTGGGTATCTGAAGACTGGCTAAATTCGATCCCTAATGTTTTCAATTGCTCCTGCGAGTTTAATAATGAAATCATTTTCTTTGAGTCAATGGTTATTGCCGTAGGGACCAATAGTTGCTGCCCCATTTGTGTTTCGGTTTGTTCATTCAGATATTGATACTTGAGATGCTGATGATTTATCCAGGCGGCTGACTGTTCTGCATCCATCATCAATAATTTTTGATTCTTATAAATTAAAAACTGTTCAAATTGAATAAAATTGTATTTATGTTCGACAAATTCTGATTGTGCTAAGTGAGCATGAGTAAATTGTAATTCAGGCTGTTCAACTCTTGTTTCAGATAAATTAATGATAGGTAAAATAACTTCATCTTTAAACCCTTTAATTGGTTGATGATGAACAATGTCATTGGAATGCTCATATTCTCCTGTGACTTGATACTCACTTTTATTGGCATCCTGACATTGATTATCTTGAGTTTTTGATTCTCTAAGAACACTAACGGTATCTACTACTAAACTATTTTCAAAAGCTGAAACGGGAGCATCATATCGGTAATTATTTTCTATGTGATTGGTCGTTGCATTAGTTTTAGTCTGTGGCTCAAGAGTAAAAGCGTCTATTAAGGATTGAATGATAAAATTATGAACTAACCTTGCCGAGTAAAAACGTACTTCATGTTTAGTTGGATGCACATTAACATCAACCTGAGCAGCGTCCAACGATAAAAATAACACATAAGCCATATGTTCTTTTGCTGGAAATAATTGATTAAAGGCTTGTTTTAAAGCATGTGTTAAAAACTTATCTCTAATATAACGTCCGTTCACATAAAAATATTGCTGTTCAGAGTTTATGCAATTGTATCGATGATCGGCAACCCAACCTGTTAACTTAAGCTGGCCGAGATCATCATAGTGTTCACTAAATGATGAAATAGGTACCGCATATAAAACAAAATCGTTTGATATGAGTTTATTAAACCGTTTCAGTTGTTGTTGCTCTGTATTAACCTGAGCTAATTTGAAAATGACTTTTTTATTATGAATTAACTCAATGCTTAATTCTGGATGACCAATAGCAAAGCGCTTGACCATGGTCTCGATATGTCTAAATTCAGTTTTATCTGCTTTTAAAAATTTTCTTCTAGCGGGAGTGTTAAAGAATAATTCCCTAACAACGATTTTAGTGCCAACTTGTATTGATGATGGAAACAGATCTGCATCATAATTAGCAAAATCAGAATCATCACTGGTATCTATTGCCCATCCTTGTCGTTCAGTATTACTCTGTTCATAACTATGAATCGATAAACGAGAAATGGCACTTATACTGGCAAGTGCTTCGCCCCTAAAGCCAAGACTGGAAATGGCCTGTAAGTCATCTAAATGATAAATTTTACTGGTTGCATGCCGGGACACCGCCAAAATCAGATCGTTTTTAGAAACGCCAGAACCATTGTCTTCAATTTGGATTAATTGTTTTCCTGCTAACTCCAAAGTGATTTTTATATAAGTCGCTCCCGCATCAATTGAGTTTTCAATTAATTCTTTTACCACAGAAGCCGGACGCTCAACCACTTCTCCAGCAGCAATTTGATTAGCTAATTGTTGACTTAATTGTTTAATTTTCACTAAAGAAAATTCTCAGGAATGAATAGATAAATCAAGCAAATAAAAAAAGATCTCTGTAATCAAAATCACAGTAATCTAAGTTTTTTTCCAATATAAAGTGTATTAGAACGTAGCTGATTACGTTTTTTTAATGTTCGAATCGAAATATTGTATTTTTTTGAAATTTTTGACAGGCTATCACCTGACTTAACGACATGAAATTTTTTGCTGCTTTTAGCGTTACTCTGTGAACGTTTGGCTATTGAACCCGTTGTAGGTGCCTGACTATATACCGTGCCAGGAATTGGGTATTTTCTAAAGTAATCATCAATTCCATTATAAATAGCATTAGCCATTTTATATTGATAAGAAGATGTACTTAACCTTCTTTCTTCCTCTGGATTAGAAATAAAGCCAGTCTCAACTAATACCGAAGGAATATCCGGAGATTTTAAGACGACAAAACCGGCACGCTCTACCTGTTTTTTATGCACTTTTCCAATATTTTTTAAACCTTTTAGAATTCGACTTGCAACACTGACACTTCCTTCTATTGTCGCTGTTTGTGATAAGTCCAGTAACACTTTTGCTAATAAATCATCTTTATCATCTAAACTGACTCCACCTGCTAAATCAGCACTATTTTCTTTCGTTGCCAGCCATTTTGCAGATTCACTTGAGGCCCCACTTTTAGATAGAATAAAAACAGAAGAACCTTTAGCTTTCGCATTTCTAAATGCATCAGCATGAATGGATATAAACAAATCAGCCTTAGCGCTACGAGCTTTTTGCGTTCTATTTCTTAGGCTTACATAATAATCGCCTGTGCGAATTAAGACCGCTTTCATACCGGCTTGTTGATTAATTTTATTAGCCAGTTTTTTTGCAATTGCAAATACAATATGCTTTTCTTTTTTACCAAAACGGCCGGTTGCACCTGGGTCTTCTCCACCATGTCCCGCGTCAACTGCAATAATTAAATCTCTTTGAGGCAACTCTTGAATAGATTTTTTCACCTGCATTACCGGTTGCTTTATCACTGCCTTATTATTAATATCAGAAGGCTTGTCTGTATTTTTAATAACAGCTGATTGAGTGGGTGTTTTGTTGCTAATTTTTTCTACAAGTGTATCGGATTTTTTATATAAATCGATGACCACACGATATTTATATTGATTGTTGGGGGATAATGTAAAATCTTTTATTTTGGATATTTCAGAAGATAAATCAAAAACCACCCTTAAATTTTGCTTTTTAGCAGTAATTGTTTTCTCATCTTGTCTAACCTGTTTGATTAAATGGTTTTTAGATAAATTAGCAAGCACTTTATCATTAATTTCGGCCTGTTTAAGGTCAATAATTAAGCGACTTGGATTAGATAAAACAAACGCCTTATAGTCCGCTTTTTTATTCAATTCAAAAACCAGACGTGTTTTATCCGGTGAAGTCCAGGCTCTGGCTTTTGAAATAGTAATTAAATTTGCTTTAGCTTCAAGCAGAAAAGCTTGAAGCAAAAACAAAAGTACCATCATTAAAAAGTGACTTATAACTTTATTAAAATATCTATTGCTTAAATTTGAATCCGTATTCATTTAGTACCAATTTATTGTCTTAAATTATTGTCTTAAACTGTTGTTCATAAAAGCTGTCCTGGCAAAGAACTTTGATACTTCTAAGGTCACCTGTATGTTCAATAATTATTTCAATATCTGCGTCAGGTAGTACACCATTGCCTTTATCAGGCCATTCAATAAAAGAGATACCTTTTGATAAATACTCTTCAACGCCAATATCATAAAGCTCAAAAGGATCAATTAATCGATATAAATCAAAATGGTAAACAGGTAACTGATAATTTATCTTAACATTTTCAGAATCTTTGACAAGTATTGAATAAGGTTCAACGAGAGTATAAGTTGGACTTTTAACTTTTATACCCGGCTCAATACTTTGTAAAAAGGCACGTACAAAGGTTGTTTTACCAACCCCTAAATTACC
>JADGAU010000013.1 GCA_015231865.1 Gammaproteobacteria bacterium
TATAATCTGCATAAGTTTTACATAAAGCTTTAGCCTTAGAAAATATTTCCTGTGATAATGATAAATCATTAAGATAGTCATCACCTGATGCAACAGAAAAGATATTTTTATAATCTTTAAAATCTGAGGCGTAGTTATCTAAATAATCTCTAACAATTTTTTGAACATTTACTTTATCTTGTCCATAGTCTAATAATGAATCTGCTATTGAAACTAATAAGCTCTTATCAACGTCATCAATACTCTGACATATCTTTTCATATGCCATTAACAAATTTTCACTGGCAAAGTCATCAAAAGTACCGCCACTACTTAGGCCTACATCATAAAAGTCATTGTAACTAGTAGAAAGTTTCTGTGCTTTTAGATAAACATTTTTTGACCAATTTTTATCGTCATAGGTCATATCTAAAGATTGTGCCAGACTTATTGCTTGAGCAACTGAAGTTATTTTTCCTTCTGCTGCTTTATAATAATTTCGCGATTGTTGTTTAAAACCATAAGTAGCCAAAGAGTCTGCCATACGAATTAAATTATCGAAGGATTGAACACCATCAACTTTGATCAGTTGATAAACTTTATCCATCTGTTTTTGAGCATCTGGTAATTCGTAGTCTTTTATATACTCGGTTGAATTAATTAACTCTATTAATATTTTGTTAAGGTCATTATGTGATTCAAATTCTTTGACCACTTTTATAAATGGATTATAAACCTCCATTTTGTCTTCATGATTAACGTTCTTAATCCATTCAGCAACATCTGTTAATGTTTTGCTTATAAGCTCATTGCCAGTGGGAACACAATTAAATTCAACAATTTTTTTCAACACATGGGCTATTGTTATTACTGTTTCATTAAGCAAATCCATTTTAATTTTGGTTCCGCCAACAAAAAATGTTTTACTTTCTTCATTCGTAATTTCAATACTGTCGAGAAATTTTATTGAGCCGGGATCTTCCATTAAAGCTCTGTAATAGATAGCATCATGTGTAATGATAAATCCATCTTTTGCAGAACCAAAAGCCGTATCATCATGTAATACCAGAACGTCTTCAGCTTTAATATTAGTGGCGTAACTTGCAATAGCATTACTTAGTTTCTTTTGAAATTTAGTATTTGATTGTTCTAAAGGATCTAATGCATTAAATAAATTTGTATTTTCATTTGCTTTTGTTAATAAACTTTTTATTTCATCTAATTGAGCATTATTTAACATTTTAGTATTCCTAAATTAATTACTTTTTTATAATGGTTTTGTATCTTTGATTGGAATATAGAATTAACCATTATACTAACAAGCAATTGTCAGATTAATGTCAGATTTATAAATATTAAAAAAATTTTAATCCAGCTATTATCAAATTTATAATTAATCGATTAGACTGTACAATCTATTATTCTAACAACGACCTAAAATTAGAGATTTGACTAGTGAAAAAGCTTTTTACCCCCCTGTTATCTTATAGACCCTATCAAACATTGATGACATTTTTGGTTTGTAATTTGCTTTTAATATCTTCCGTTGTTGCTGACAATTCGTTACAACAAAATACAAATGCCATCATCAGTTCTGAGTCACAAACAGACAATCAAACAAAAAAAAGTAACGAAAGTATTACTTTAGTCGATTTATCTAGTCCACGTTCAACCATGCGCAGTTTTCTACTGGCTATCCAGGATGCAAATAATCAACTACCAAACCGGATTGAGGATGCAACCAAATGTCTAAATTTATCAAAATTAGAAGGAAGTAATGAGGAAATCAAAAAACAGGCGGCTTTGATAGCACAACGTCTATCTAAGCTTATTGATAAAATTGGTGTAAATGTAGACGATATTCCTGATAGTGGCATTAAAAACTTGTGGTACTTTTTTGAACTAAAAGATAAAAAACATCGTTATGACTTTATTGCCCTACAATATGATAAACAATCAAAAAACTGGTTGTTTAGTCCTGGAACATTAAAATCCCTTCCTGTTTTGGAAAATTATTTTGTAAAACAGCAGACAAACAAAACTATAGAAAATATATCAGATGCTCGCAACAGTCCCAGAGCCACCATGGCATCATTTCTTAAAGCCATGAATTATGAAGCTACGGATTATGAATCAGCCATCCAATGTCTAGATAGTTCAGAAATTGAAGCGACAGCCTGGCAAACGATTGCACAACGCAGAGCGGTAGAATTAAAAAATGTCATTGATAAAATCCGCTATGTCATTTTAAGTGAAATACCCGATGAAAATACAGGTGAACCCTATATTTGGTACACCAGTACAAATGGCAATATTAGCTTACAACGGATTAACTCTGGCGATTATAAGGGTGAATGGCGCTTTAGTGCAGAAACGATTAACGATATTCCTAAATTATATAAAGCATTTGAAAATCAACAAATCCTGGCTGAACTGCGTGCTCGTGGCTCAAAAGAAATGTTAACAATTGGCATGCGCATAGAAAAAAATATGCCTGAATGGTTACGAGATGACTACCTGGCTTTACAAGTCTGGCAATGGCTTGGACTGGTTTTAGTTATTTTTGTCTGTTGGATAATACGTTTAATTACGCCTTCCATTTTAAGTTTTGTTTTATCACCCTTTATTCAAAAAATTATTTTATGTAGTAGAAATATACTTAAAGATGCCTTTGACTCCTCTGGAATATTAGTCGCTTTTATCGTCTGGTTTTATTCAATTCACTACTTTCAATTACCGGCAAATCTATTGGCGTTTTTAGTTCCCATTAGTAAATTTATGATTACCTTTAGTCTGCTTTTGACTGGCTATCGTATTGTTGACGTATTGGGTGAGCACATCATATCTAACAGAAATATTCAACTGACATCCAATGATGAATTATTAATTCCATTAATTACAAAAATATTACGGTTACTGGTTGTCTTTGCAGTCATTCTATTTATTCTGGAATTCTGGTTTAACCAGCCGCCATCAACCGTTATTGGTGCGCTAGGTATTGGCGGTGTTGCCTTAGCACTGGCTGCAAAAGATACCCTTGGCAACTTTTTTGGTTCCATAACGGTTTTAGTCGATAAACCCTTTAGTGTTGGCGATTGGATAGAAATTGGTGATGTTGAAGGTACTGTTGAGCATGTTGGTTTTCGCTCAACCCGTATCAGAACATTTTATAATTCTATGATCACAATACCAAATTCACGGATGGTTGATAGCCATGTGGATAATTATGGCGCCAGAAAATACAGGAGAATAAAAACTTATTTGAATCTGACCTATGATACACCTCCAGAAAAAATTGATGCTTTTTGTGAAGGAATACGTGAATTAGTTAGGCTGCACCCATTTACCCGCAAAGATTATTATCACGTTTACTTTAACCAGTTTGCAGATAGCTCATTAAATATTTTATTGTATATCTTTTTAGAAACACCTGACTGGTCTACAGAATTACGTGAACGCCATAACTTATTTTTAGACATAATCCACCTTTCTAAAAAACTAGATGTTTCTTTTGCATTTCCAAGTCAAACACTTTATTTTGATAACGATAGTTCGCATAAACATAATGAAATTGATAACAGCGAGATATTAGGCGTAGAAAAAGCAGCTGAAGTCTATGAAAATGTTCAGAAACGATACTATCCTAAACCCGAACCCGTAGTGATTTCTCAGGCACCTAGTTCAAAAAAATAAATTAGAGTTTATACATGAATTGCTGCTTTTTGGTACTTTATATAACCTTGTAAAAAATATGAAATATCTGGTTTGGGACGTTGGAGTCAGCTAAAAGAAAAAGGCAGAAATAGTTTTACTTACTATACTGTATACTGCGAGTCTGGAAAAGTCCTTGCCCAATTACTTCTCGAACATAAATTTCATTCAGTAGGTCATCCCAAGTTGCATTCACTGGAAGCTGATCTACTAACTTATGAGCTCCATCTTTTATTAAAACACTGGGTATATATTACTCCTGATAAAAACATGTTTCATAAGTATAAGCAATTGAGTATTTATAGGCTACAAATTATATTACTATTAATATGTGTTTTATTGTCAAAACTTTCATTTTCACAAAGGTTTTTAATTATTCTACTTTTTGCCAGTAAAACTCCAAAAATGGAAATGGCAGGTTAATGGCCTGGATATGATAAAAAGCATTTTTTTTCTGTTTCTGATAATGATATTCACGCAAGGTCTTTGTTGTAAAGTACAGATTGTTGCGAACCCCGTTGATAAATAGCGATTGATGCAGTTTTACAAAAGAACTTAAATCAAATTGCAAGTTCCCCTTTGTTGACGATGATAATGCTTTAAAACTCTGTTGATAGACACAATAATCAACAATGTGCTCCTGCTTTTCACGGCCTTCATCGCCATAGCGAACCAAAGTATTTCTAAGCATCATCAGTTGTATATAATTATTAACCGGATCTTTACTATTAATCGCAAAGATTGTTGCTGGCACTGTTAAAATAATGGATGAGTTTTCTGTCAGCAGCGCCATTTCATTTTTATTGGATAATATCGGACTGGATAAAGGATAGTTAAAAGTATCAATTGTTAAACTAAATAATTCTGCACAATAAAGTTGCTGTAAAATTTGATCCGATTTTATTAACTGACTTAAGCTATTTTGTTGTTCATATAACTCAGGCGTTAAATAGTGATTTTTAACCGGTTCTAGTTCCGGTGTCGTAATACTTTTTAAATTATTTCGATATTTATATTTTAAAGCATAGTCTTGAATAATAGTTTCAGTATATGGCGGATACTTATCCGGGTGATCGGCATAGATGGCCTTTTGCAAAAGACAGGTATAGCTTTTTGTCAGTTTGGTTTGCTCACGTACAAAAACACAGCCCTGGTGACAATATGGCAGATATAAACATTGAAAACATTCATCATTTGAATCCAGTTTATTTTCGATGGCTTCTATAGTCTGCCAACCTGAATTCATCAGTTCATTAATTGATTGTTTAAAAATATTACCATAGCGAAAAGACTTAGATGACTGCCCTCTTGGACAGGAATAAATATCACCATTACTTTGTAATAAAAAGAATTTATCACCACAATTGATGGCACTACAACAGAATTCAGGAGTAAATTCTTTAAACCAATGTGTCATTAATCCCTGCTCTAGCTCTGTTCCCATAAACGCTTTTTTTAAAGCATGATAAAATTCTACTTGCTGATTCTGAGTCAACATTTCAGTACCAGGAATTTGTTTAATAAACTTGTTTTGATTTTCAATGCTATCAAATGAAAACATGACATTAAACTTAGCCATATTTAAACCAATATCATTATGAATAAATTTTATGTCAGCGATTAATGCATCCATATGGTTAATATGTTCTTGAGTAATAACACAGGAAATTTTTTTATGGTGAGGGTAGCTTGCCAATAATTTAAGATTATCCGTAATTTTATTTAATGTGGATTTATTATTTTTATCCAGACGATACTTTTCATGCAAGCTTAAAGGTAAATCAACACTGGCACTGATAGACACCTGATATTGATCAAATAATTCATATAACTTATCAAAATTATAAAGATTGGTTTTAATATGAACGGGATTTAATGGAAAATTAGCAGCCTGAATTTTTTCTGCATGCGTTTGATAATAATCATGTGCAAAAGATAATAGTGACCTTAATAAGGATTTGGAGATAGCTGTTGGTTCCCCACCATGAAATGATAAATTAAATGGAATAATATTTTCTTGAGTAAATTTATCTATTGCTGTTTTTAAGGTTTGCAGAGCTTTTGTTGTATCCGTGATTTCATCAGTTCCGGTTCCCAGATAGCAGTACTGACAGGCCATATTGCAATAATTGCTTGGCGCATATAGCAGATGAATAAATTTATATTCCGGGCCATTATTTAACAAAGCTAATTCTTCCAATGCGGTATAAGCCAAAGCCAATCATCAACATCAGGATATCTAAGATGAATAAATAATTAGCAGAATTGAATGAAAAATTAGCTCTATGTATTATAAATATTGCAAATGGTGCATAGATCATTAATACAAATAAAATAAGTAATCGAAATCGAAAACGCTTAAAGATACCATTTTTATCACCATGATAAATTAAAGTTGGTGTATCGACATCATTGGCACAAGAAACAGTAGTGCAGCCATTATTATTTCCTGTCACCATAGCCCAGACCTGTAAATTCGCTTTTTCTGGTAACCAGTATTCTGATGTTTTATAGCTGGTATATTTTGCCTGATCAAACTCTTTCGCAGCATCAATAGGAATTTGCTTCGATTCTGTTATTTTCGATTTTAAGTTGACCATAAATCTCATGGGTTTATCAATGGCAATATGGATTAACTTATTTTGTGCCTTGTTTTGGGAAGTGAGTAAAAGAGGCAACTGTTCTGATTCTTCTTTATAAATCACAGGCTGATGAGTTTTCATGCCCTTTCCAGGCTTTTTAGCTTTTGTCTGAAATACGGCCCGAATTGTTGCTCCCCAGTAACCACAACGTTTTTTTGTTACCGGTAAAATCATTTGTGGCATAGCAAGACGACCAGAAAAGAAAATATAATCACCATTGCTAATCTGATCTGTAATGGAGGCAGCAGTTTGTAATTTTAGATAAAACTTTCTTAACGTCAGACTTCGTAAAAAGGCTTTAATAAAAAATATAAATAAAATAACAATCACAACATAATTTACAAAAACGACAAATTCTCTATCCATTATTATTGCCATTGTTGTTATTATTGTTATTGTTGTTGTTATTTGAATAACTTATTTCCAAACCATCTAAGACAGAAGCTCCTGCAACCATTGATGAAGCTTTGCCAAGATAATATTCTGGTTTAACACGAGAAACCTTTACACCATCAAAAGTATAAACATTATCATCTTCTGAAGTATAAGGGATTGAATTAATGATCTGATCTTTTTGATAAAAATAAAGAATTGATCGTTTAAAAATCAGGTGTTTATCATCTGCTTGCTGTTGAAAGAAAGACTGTATTGCCTGTTTTAAATTGTCGTATTGCTTATCAAATGCTTCAATTCCTATGCCTTGTAAAAATAAATGTATTTGTTGTTCCAACTGATTCATTCATAACCTCTATATTGATAGTTAACGCGCGCTAGCAAAAAAATATAAATAATCGTAGTAACAATACAGAAATAAAAAATCAAATCCCCCTAAATTTTTTAGCCTGTAGTAAAAATAAAAATAAAGTGCCAAGGCACATCATAATTGCAGCAAAGTATAAGCCATAGTTATAATTGCCACTTTGCTCAGTTAAGTATCCAGTAAAAATAGGTGCCAAAATTTGAGCAATACCATAAGCAATGGTCATTTTACCCATTAACCTTGCTGGACTACTAGGATAAAACCGTCCTGCCATGGTTAAAACTAAACTAACGATGCCAAGAAATGTCATACCAAATAAGATGGTGCTAAACATAATTAAAATAATATTACTAGTTAATGATGGTATGATAATCGCCACAATTTGCACACTATAAGCCATAATTAGAGAATTAATAATACCAATTCTACGGGCGATAAAATCAAACAGTATACAAGCTGGCGCTGCCGCTAACCCAAGGATCAAAAAGCTAAACGTCCCCTTTCCTTCTAAACCTGGTAATAAATCGACTATCGCAACAATAAAAGTTGCACTAACTACATAACCTATGCCCGCACAAAAATAAGCCAGCATAAAAATATAAATAAAACTTTTTTCCGGTGGTTTATCCTCTATCTGCTTACCACTATTAGTAAGCTTGCTAATCTTTGGTTTAGGCAACCATAACCAAGCAGGAATGAATAAAAACAGTCCAACAAATGAAAGACTTATCCATTGTTGAGCCCAATTAAAATCAGGGCTCATTAATTCAACACCTAACGCCACAACAACAATGCCAAACCCAAGTCCACTAAAATGAATACCTAGTTCTGTTTTATGTCCATGTCTAATAAGCCAGTTCATAATTAGGCCAGAACCTAGTAACAAACCTGCAGCACTGCTAAGTCCAGCAAAAAAACGGGATATTTCCCATAACCAGATATTATTACTCAGCCCCATCAGCGCGGTTGTAAGAACAGCAACGATTAAACCCAGGCGATATAGCCGGTCTTTTAATTCAAGGTTTTTGATAAATGAAGCAATGACGGCACCACAGAAGTAGCCCATATAGTTGACACCAGCCAGCCAGCCAGACTCAGCGATACCTAAACCTGCTTGCTGCTGCATAATAGGCAGCAGTGGTGTATAAGAAAATCTGGCAATACCCAACATCAAAATCAGACTGCAGATCCCAGCAAAGAGCACTTTTAAACGTTCAATTTGTTGAATTAACACATTCCTAATCTGACAATATTTAAATTTTTCAGTCCAGTTTATAAAGCTTATTATTGAATATTCACACAAATTTGATAAAAGTGTCAATCATTGTAGTGTAATTTTTAGAAAAGTATTATAATATTTTTGAGTCTGTTTAATGAAAAAAAATATTAGCTATTGATTTGATTATACACTTGATAAAGACGAGTTTTATCAAAAAATTATCCATGTTTAGAACATCAATTAAAGTATAAATTATGAATAAAATATTAATTGTCGATGATGAGCCATTAAATCTTGATATTTTGGTTAATACTTTAAAAGATCAATATGATATTGTTGCCTTAAAATCACCTAAAGAGGCTTTAAATTTAACTAAAAAAGAAGCTTTCGATTTAATTTTGCTCGATATTATGATGCCTGAATATAATGGCTATGATATTTGTAAACAGCTCAAACAAAGGGAAATAAATTCAGATATTCCTGTAATATTTATTTCTGCCTTATCGACAGTTGATGATAGATTGATGGCATATGAAGCTGGCGGTGAGGATTATATAACCAAACCAATTGATCCTAATGAGCTAAAATCAAAAGTTGAAATTGCTCTTAAACATCAAACCAATATTAAACAATTACACGATACCATCGAAAATGTAACTTCTAGAGTAAAATCGATACGTTTAATTGCTGATGAAACACAATTAATGACTAATTTTTTTAAGAAATTATTACAAGTTGAAACTTTTGAAGAATTATCTCGATTAACCTTGTCTATCTTTGAGCAATTTAAACTTAACGTTACTTTTTCTATCTTTTTACCTGAGAGAAAACCCGTCTATCTTTCCACAAAAGGACGAGTAAGCCCAATTGAATTAGCTACAATTGAAAAAGCTAAAAATAAAAATGAAACCATTCACTATAAGTCGATATCTGTTTTTAATACCGATTTTATCACATTAGTCTGTAATTCTATGCCCATAAATGATAAAAAATATTATGAACAATTATTGGAAAAGATAACGACATTAATTGATGCTATTAATATTTCATTCAAATCACTGCTTCGTTCTAAACAAAGCAGACAAAGCTTAGTCGAAAAAAATAAACAATTAACTGATACCTTTAGTAAGACAGAAAGTATTATCAATATGATTGAAACCATGCTAAAGAAAAATGATGAAACAATCAGTAGAATTACCAATGAACTCATTGATTCTGTACACCAAGACTTTATGTTTCTTGGCTTAAGTGAACCGCAAGAAACAGAAATAATTAAACTGATTGAAGATAATGAACGTAAAATTCAGGAAGTATTAAGTAAAAATTCTGAATTGGATTCAAAAATTGCAATGGCTAAAGCCTTATTGAGTTTGTAACAATAAATAACTTTAAAACCAAATAACTCAGTTCCATTATACTAGCCCAAATTATTATCTAGACTATTTTTTCAAAAATCTTATATTATTTCCTAAAGCCGCTTTTTGCAGGTAATTTTGACTTTATATAGCATATATACCATTCTAATAAACATCCATTGGTTTTTATAATCTAACGTTTGATGGAATCCATTATGATTAGTCTGGTGCGCCGCTTGACGATATAAAAATTGATATCGTCATCCACATCTTTTTCAAGTGTTTTACTATTGAATCGTATTCATTTAAGTAAACTCATTCACACTTTAAAATGAGCGGTAAATTAGAACACAATATTCATCATCGAGATCATAACTATTATAAATAAAACTGTCATAATTCCACCTGCCTTCATAAAGTCAGCAACACGGTAACCGGCTGGCCCCATAATTAAAGCATTAACCTGATGAGTTGGAATAAGGAATGAGTTTGACGTTGCAATAGCAACAGTTAATGCAAATAATGCTGGATCTGCACCAACACCAAGAGCAATATTTACTGCCAAAGGAACCAGTAAAACAGTCGCTCCCACATTTGACATAACCAATGTAAAAAAAGTAGCTAAAAGCGCAATTGATGTTTGAATAATCCAAACTGGAGCATGGCCAACAACCGTTAATACCTGTTCTGCAATCCATTTTGCGGTACCTGAAGATTCAACTGCCAATCCTAAAGGTATTAATGATGCAAGTAAAAAGACAGTTTTCCAGCTAACCGCATTGTAAGCTTCTTCAATGCTTAGAACGCGACTTAGTATCATGCCAACAGCACCAGTTAACAAGGCAATCGAAAGTCTAAGATCGGTAAATAAAACTAGAAATAAAGCAATTCCAAAGAATATACCAGCAGCTCGTAATTTATTCGGTCTTTCTTCTTCCTGTTGAGGATATTCAGAGGTAACTAAAACAAAATTGCGATCATTTTTTAGACGTTCATAATTCATCCAGGTGGTATGAACAATTAAAGTATCACCTGCATGAAATGGCTTATTTCGAATATCATCACCTTCGCGCATTGTTTCACCATTACGATGTAAACCAATCATTGCCAGGCCATAAACTTTACGCATCCAGACATCACGAGCAGATTTCCCAATCAATGAAGAACCCGGTGGAATAACAAGTTCAGCAATACCCGCTTTAGTCGATGATAAATGCTCTGCAAAACTACTTAAAAACTCTCTTTTTCTTAAATGAAAAGTTTCAATAAAATGTTCTAAATCATGTGGATCAGCAATAACACCAAGAACCATTCCACTTTGAAGTCCCGTATCTCGAGCAATTTGTCCAGGGCCGATCATACTTTCTTCACCGCTTAATTTTGCAGCAATAATTCGTACTCGATGTTCTGTTTCAATATCATCAAGACTTTTACCAATTAAACCACTATCTTCATTAACAACCAGTTCATATAACTCATAATCCACGCCATAGATATTATGAAGATAAGCCATCGTATTTGTGGCTTCAGTACTACTTTCTGACTTAGTTTTAGGTAATACAAAACGTCCTGCAATAACAAAATAAAGAATACCGGTTGCAACCAGTGCCAAACCAACAGGCGTTACTGAAAATAAGCCCCAGGTATCCATTTGCTTATCAGCTGGGAGCGCTGTATTTGAAGTTAAAATTAAATCATTCAATAAAATCAGAGGACTTGAGCCAACCATAGTCACCGTACCACCTAAGATTGCGGTAAAGCCCATAGGCATTAATAAACGAGACATTGGCAAACCAGAACGGGCTGAAATACGACTGACAACTGGTAGAAATAATGCTGCAGCACCAACATTTTGCATAAAAGAAGAAATAATACCTACTGTACTGGAGATAATAGGAATAATCCGTGTTTCAGTTTTTCCGCCAACTTTTAAAATGAAGGCAGCGACTTTATTCATGATGCCTGTTTTGTCCAGACCGGCTCCGATGATCATCACTGCAACAATGGACATTACCGCATTAGATGAGAAACCATTAAAGAGTTTAGCCGTATCCACTAAACCGGTAGTTAACCCCATAAAAGGAGCAAATAGACTAGTAAGTCCAAGTAAAACCATCACCGATACAGCAGCAACATCCACTTCAACAATTTCAAAAGCGAACAAATAGATTGTTAATAATAAAATTGACATTACCCAGGCAATTTCAATTGTTGGAACAATTTTTGACAGGTATAACCCGGCAACGACGAAAACAACTAGAGCGATAATACTCTTTGAGAATAATATATTGATTTTGCTTTTATCTTTAATTTGCCCATCATCTGCCATAGCATTATATCCTTACTATTTATAGGTTACCTGAAAAAGCGCGCATTTTATCACAATTCAATATATTAATATATAGTGATTAATATATTTTCGTTTCTAAAATTATCGATTTATTAGTATTATCCGATATAAGACTTATAAAAAATTAGTGTTAATTAAAACTTGAATAATTAGCTCTAATTTCCTATCCTTAAAGGGATACAATTTTGATAAATTAAATTGAGACCTGCTTATGAATCGATATATTTTGTTTGTAATTTATTTTGGCGTGTTTTGCCTTTTCTCTTATAGTTCTCTAAGTTTCTCTGATGAAAGCACAATAATTGAAGGCGCGATAAAAGATATTCAGCCCGAAATATACACGGTTAGGAAAAGCCAGGTTAATAGTTTTGTTCGTCTTGGAGGTAGTATTGTCCCTGAGCAAATTATCAATTTAAATGCTCAAATGCCGGGTGATGTTATGTATGTTGCCGGTGCTGAAGGCGATGAATTCAGAAAAGGTGACAGATTAGTTAGTCTTGATACAAAAAAATTATTAGCCAAACGACAACAGGCAATATCTCAATTAGCTAGTGCTGATGCTGGATACCGAAATGCTTTAGTTCAATATAATCAGGAGATGGTTAATCCGAATTCACAAGGCAATACCATGTTAGGTGGTGCTCCGGCATTATTTAATATGTTTTCAAAACCGACACGCTCAATGACCGGACAAGGCAATCCTAATATTGAAAGAAGTTCAAACCTATATGCTCATAGTGTACAGGTAGAAACGGCTAAAAATCAGGTAACTCAGGCTAAAGCAGCTTTGAAAGAACTGGATGAGTCATTAAAAAATGCAAATAGCTATGCGCCATTTGATGGTGTCATACTTAAGAAAATGATTGAAAAAGGTGATATTGTGCAGCCAGGTATGCCATTGGTTAGCTTTGCTGATATCAACCGATTACAAATTCGTGTCGAAGTACCAACCCGTTTACTTAAAGTTGTCAAAAGCGCCGGTAATTTATTTGCCAAAATTGATGGAGAACATGAACTGGTGCCTATTTCAGTTGACCGGGTATTTCCTATGGCTGATGCTGGTGGCCATACGACAACTGTCAAATTTTCTTTAAATAAAGAAGTAAAAGTTCAAACAGGCATGTATACTGAGGTTATTCTTCCCGATCCGGATAGTAAGGATATCGCTTTACCTCAAATTCCTCAAACAGCTATTATCTGGAGAGGTAGTCTACCCGCTGTATATAAAGTTGATGCTGAAGGTAATCATAGATTACGTTTAATTCGTGTTGATGAAATGGCATCCAATGGTATGGTTAGAGTCATTTCAGGTATCAATGTTGGTGATGAAATTCTTATCAGACCAAACATTGCATCACTACAAAACTGATTATTTATAGAATCTAATTTTCTCGCTTAATTCATACTATTTCCGGGAGTTACAAGACCATGAGTCTATCGGATCAGGCACAACAAAATTCACCTGTCCCAAACAATGAAACTAAACTGGGTACAGCCGGCATTTTATGCCAAATATTTATTCATTCTCCTTTGTCACCCTTGTTATACATTGTTTTACTATTGCTTGGGATTTATGGAATCATAAGCACGCCCAGACAGGAAGATCCGGAAATATCCGTTCCTATGATTGATATTTTCTATCAAATGCCTGGTGCAACAACTCAACAGGTATCCGATCTGTTAATAGCTCCTCAAGAACGTGTGTTAAGTGAAATTACTGGAATTAAACACGTTTACTCTGTTAGTGATAAAGAAATGGGTATGATTACCTTGCAGTATAAAGTTGGCGAGGATATGGAATCAGCATTGATCCGAACGATGGCAAAACTACAGACCCACGCAGATAAATTACCCCCTGATGCAAAACCAGCAATGATGAAACCCAAGGGTATCGATGATGTTCCCGTTGTGACCATAACGCTTTGGTCAACTGAATTGGATGATTCAACCCTAAGAGCCCTTGCAAGCCAATTAGAACAACGTTTAAAACAAGTACCAAAAACCGGTAATTCCTTTATTTCCGGTGGTCGGGCACGTCAATTACGCATTGATGTTACCCCCGAAAGATTAGTTGGATATAACCTGAGTATGGGGCAGATAGCTCAGGTAATTCAGGGATTTAATAGTGAGCAAACCGTTGGCTATAATGAACGTGGTGATTTCTATTCCTATATAGAAACAGGTGCTTTTTTACAAACTGCTAATGATGTCAGAAAGCTCGTTGTTGGTCTTCATGAAGGCCGTCCAATCTATTTAAGTGATATTGCCAAAGTGACCATTGGACCGGAACAGGCTCAGCATATGGTCACGTTTTCCAGTGGTCCTGCCTATTCAGGTAAAAATGTCGCTCATGCACAGGCTGTAACACTAGCTATTGCAAAACATCAGGGTTCTAATGGCGTTGATGTTGTAGAAGCGATTCGTGCAGAAGTTGAAGAATTAAAAGAAGTCTTAATTCCTGATAATGTTCATATTGAATATACACGCGATTACGGCAAAAGTGCCAGTGATAAGGTTAATTCTCTATACCATGATTTGGCAATAGCCACTATTTCAGTCATGCTTCTGGTCTGGTGGGCTATGGGCATGAAACCGTCAATGGTTGTGTTTTTAACGATTCCATTAGTATTAACCGTGACGATATTTTCTGCCATGCTAATGGATTATAGTATTAATCGTGTATCACTGTTTGCGTTAATATTTTCAATTGGATTTTTGGTCGATAACACCATCGTCATTATCGATAATATTTATCGACGCTGGTTAATTCATGGAAAACCATCAACTAAGATTGCTATTGATGCGGTTCGAGAAGTTGGTAATCCAACTGTTTTGGCAACATTTTGTGTGGTAGCAGCTTTAGCGCCAATGGGTTTTGTTAGCGGTATGATGGGACCGTATATGGCCCCTATTCCGGCATTAGGCTCAGTGGCCATGTTGTTTTCTTTGTTTGTCGCTCTGGTTTTTGCCCCCTGGATAGCTATGCGTATTATGCCATCCATGAGCAAACTCAAACAAATGGCTGCTCGAGATGAAAAAATAGATGAAAAGATTGCCTTTATTCATGAATATACGATCGGAAAACCCTGGAAAAACAGAATAATAGGTAGACTCTTTCTATATATACTGGTCATTGGTTTTATTATTTCAGGTTTTTTGTTTTACACAACCAGTGTTACGGTAAAAATGCTGCCCTTTGATAATAAATCTGAATTTCAGGTTACTGTTAATTTACCAGCTGGAACATCAATAACTAAAACAGCAACTTTTACTGAAGAACTAGCTCAAACCATTCGTACTATTCCTGAAATTGTTTCAGTACAAACTTATGCAGGAACATCCATTCCATTTGATTTTAATGGTCTGGTCCGTCACTATTATTTACGTATGTTTCCCTGGCAGGGACAAATTCAAATTATATTGGTTGATAAGACTGAACGTGAACGAACTAGTCATGAAATTGCGGTTGAAGTTAGAAAACTGATTGCACCGATGGTTGCAGCTGCAAATATTAGTGATAAAGATGGCTCTGGTGTTACTGTGGTTGAAATGCCACCAGGCCCACCTGTTTTACAAACTGTGGTTGCAGAAATTTATGGTCCGGATGCTAAGACAAGACAACAAGTTGCCCGTGATATGAAGAATCAATTTCAGCAATCTGAATTTGTTGGCGAAGCAGAAACCATGTTACGTGAGCCAATGACAATCTGGCGTTTTGACATTAATGAACAAAAAGCGGCTTTAAATGGAGTTTCAATTGAAACGATTAATCAACACCTGGCCATGGCCATGGGTATGTTTAAAGTTAGCGATCTGAAGGAAAAAGGACTGGAAGAACCTACCAATATTTTGTTACAGGTTCCTTTATCTTTACGAGCCAACTTAAATAATTTAATTAATTTACCGGTAATGACGATGGCTGGAAAAACAGTTCCTCTTGGGCAATTAGGTCAATTTGTTGAAGAAGATCGTGCATCCTTTATTATGCGTAAAGATTTAAGAAATGTTGAATTTGTTGTTGGTGATGCCAAAGGCAGACTTGCAGCACCAATTTATGCTCAATTAGATGTTGCCAAATATCTGGAACAATATACAACGCCTGATGGTGTTAAATTATCCGGCAATTATATTGGCCCACCGGATACGGATGCCAAATCAGGTTTTAAATGGGGTGGAGAATGGACGGTTACCTATGAAACTTTCCGTGATATGGGTATTGCTTATGCGGCTGCTTTATTAGCAATCTATATGTTGGTGGTATGGCAGTTTGGTAATTTTTTAATTCCACTGGTGATTATGGCCCCTATTCCACTAACTCTGCTTGGAATTGCCCCTGGCCATTGGCTAACATCATCTGATTTTACCGCAACTTCCATGATTGGCTGGATTGCTCTGGCAGGTATTATTGTTCGTAATTCAATATTACTGGTTGATACCACCTTACTTCAACTTAATGAAGGTAAAAACCTTTATGATGCGGTGATATATGCTGCTATGTCTAGAACACGACCAATTTTAATTACTGCCGTTTCAACCATGGTTGGTGCTGCAATTATTCTTGCTGATCCCATTTTTGGTGGTATGGCAGTTTCTTTATTATTTGGCTTATTTGTTTCAACGGTATTAACACTGGTTGTTGTGCCTTTAGGTTGTTTGAGTATTGGTGAAAAAACTTTTAGAGAAGTAGCTGATCGTAAAGAATGCCCTTTAGACATAGTTGATTAATCTTATATTATGGGAACCTAAAATAATCAATTAAAGGCATGCAAGTTTATGAATAAATTAGCTAAGAAATTAGAGATTTCTGTAAAAATTGCGTCAGGTACTTTTTATCAAGAATCGAAGATACTTTTAAAAAATATACCTTATTTGTATATAGATAAACTCTAATATTCAAACTATACTCAAAGCATGATTTATAGTAAATTGGAGTTAGTCTGATGAGACATTCTAAACTTATTATCGTTAGCTTTATAATCCTGTTTTTTGGTCAGTTTGGCTCTGTTCACTCCTTTTCTTTTAATTTTGGAGATGATGATTACCCCTACTATGGTGTTCCTTATTATCGAGCATGGTTTGCACCACCTCAAATCAATAGCTTTGATCGTTCAACCATGGTTGATAGCCGACAACGCATGATGGGATATCGCGATCAAACAATGAAACACCTGGGTGAGATTATCTATAATAAAGATTCATTTGACCGTACAGTTGCGATCATGCTGGCACGTCAAATTGAATTATCCGCAGGTAATGCATTAAGCAATAATTTTCATCCTGGTGCGGTGGCTTCTTTCTACTCTCGTACAACGCCTGCTTTTTGGGGTAATGAGAACAAATTTAAAGACAATGCAGAAGCTTTGCAAGCCGCAGCAAGAGATTTAGCGCTTGAATTGGAAAAACGACCAACGGATGAGGAAGGTGCCGTTTATTTATCAAGCAAAGACAATTCGACTGGAATACCGGTTTCACCCAAAATATGGGATAAATACAATAGTATGTCGGCCATCTGTGAAAGCTGTCATAACAATTTTCGTGGTCCACGATGGTAAATAATTATTGGTAATTAATTCGAAAACTGTCATACCTCTGGTACTTCCGGCCAGGCTCTAATAACTGAGTTGACTAATGTTGCCAGAGGTATGGCAAAAAATACACCCCAAAACCCCCACAAACCACCAAAGAACAATACAGCAACAATGATAGCAACCGGATGGACATTAACAACTTCAGAAAACAATAAGGGCACAATGACATTGCCATCAATTGCTTGAATGATCGCATAAACTATCATTAACCAGGCAAAATCACTGGTCCAACCCCACTGAAAGAATGCCACGATTGCAACAGGGAAAGTAACAACTGTTGCGCCAATATAAGGAACAATCACCGATAAACCAACTAAAACGGCCATTAATAAAGCATACTTCAAACCTAAGATAGTAAAAGCTAAAAAACTAAATCCCCCAACAATCACAATTTCCCAAAACTTTCCTCTAACATAATTACCAATTTGCAAATCCATTTCATCCCAGACATTGCTTGATAAATCTCTTTTTTTAGGCAGGAAACTGGTAAACCAACTCATAATAATTTTTTTATCTTTCAAGAAGAAGAAGATTAATAAAGGCACTAAAATCAAATAGATAATTATGGTAACTGAATCTTGTAGTGAACTGAGTGAAAAGCTAACGACAGTTTTACCCATGGTTGTCATTTCACCTTGAATAAAACTAATAACCTGGCCAATATGATTTTCTGTTATAAAAGAATATTTTTCAGGCAAAGTAAGTAATAACAGCTTACCTTTATCAATATTTGCAGGCATATCTTTAATTAATTCTGCCAACTGTTCCCAGATTAAAGGAATTAAAACAATACTAGACACTAATAACAAAGTAATAAATGTAATAAAGACTGTAATCACTACCGGCATTCTATACGGCAAGACTTTGGTAATCCTTAGAATTATTCCTTCCATTAAATAGGCAAGTACGATGGCAAAAAAGACTGGCGCTAAAATATCATTGAAGTTTAAAACAATCGCTAGTGCGACCATTAAAAACAGAACTAAAAAAACAATTTGAGGATCGTAGAAATAACGTCTAAACCACTTATTTACCAACTCAACCATTATTTAATCCTGTTATTTATTAACAAACTCATCACAATATAACTGATATTTCTGACTAAATAAAACTTCTAATTCATTAATAACTATTTGAGCTTCTTTTCCATTTAACATATGTTCGGTCATCATTTGTGCAGCCTGATCTAAAACGCCAGATTTATTAATCATATGATAAGACTGTGATAATCGTTTAATGGCTGCAACAACACTTTCTTCAGGTGGTCTGGGTATCTGTTGAGGTTTTTCTGGTGCTAATTGCACATTATCCTTATTTTCTTTTGATAACAAGTAATCAGAAAAATCCAATAATGAATTTTGTGCTGAAGGATTTAAGTTTTTTAAATTACTTAATAGTTTTTTTTCTAACTTATTCATTAAGTTCCCATTTGCTGGTTGTTCATTTTCATTAAAATATCTTCTTTTGCCTGTTGCATAATTGAGTCTCTGTCAATTCCATCCAGAATTCTCTTTATGGCTTGTTTAGGACCATGCTCACCCCAGGACTTACCCTGACGGAAATATAGATTCGCTGCTTTTCCAACGACATAAGTACCATAATAGGCCACAGCACCCTCTCCTGTCGCGGTTAATACGGTTGAGAAACCAAAACTGCCCAACTTTAATGCTGATGATAATAGATACATTAGCCAGATAGTACCCATTAATAAAATCAATTGTGACATGATTGTTTTAATTAAAACAGCTGATTCAGCTCTACTTATATTAAGACCATACACTTTTGATAAGTGTACTATCATACCTACATCAATTAAAGCAGCAGAAAATAAATCAACAATTGGAACTGGATTGACTGCAACAGCAAGGCTTTTGCTTAGGCAGTACATTTTAATGACATTCGCTGATGCCACTTTTTGCTTATCAATTAAATGATCAGCAACTTGCTCAGTTAATCTGCCTGCAAAAAAAGTGGCATTAAGCGCTGCGATACTCTTACCTTCATGAGTTAACAAATCAAATAATAAATTTTTAAGTGCTAAAACATCAATTGACAGTGTTTGCTCTGTTTCTGTTTCATTACCTGCTTCATCAACATAAATAAAGGTTTTGACTGATGAGGTTGAAGCGGTGGCAACAATATTTTCCGGCTTTACAAAAGCCAACGTTTGTTTCCTCAATTGTGTTAGTAGTAATTGTTTTTCTTTATCGTTGTATCGATCGGCTTTATTAAGGACCAAAATAACAGGCTGCACACCCGAAGAAATTCGTTTTAATACCTGATATTCAGTATGCGTTATATCACCATCAACAACAAACAAAATAACATCCGCACGGGACACAACATCAAAGGCTAATTTTTCACGCTCCTGGCCATCGACTTCATTAATTCCAGGCGTATCAATTAAAATAACATGGCCATTTTTATATTCATGCCAGTCATGATAAGCAGCTACTTTAGTTTCGCCATGAAGTGGGCTGACAGAAAACACCTCGGTTTGTTGTTTGTTATCAATTAAAGCATTCAAAAGTGAAGACTTACCAACACTCACTCGGCCTAATACCGCGATATGAATATACTCATGCTCTAATTTTTCAAGCATTTTTTCAACTTGAATAAAGTCACTTTCCAGTGAAGATTTAACGGATGCAGGGATTCTTTTATCTGCTAGCAAAAATGCTAAACTATCTTTAGCAATGGATAAGTTCTGAGTTTCTTTGTCTGTACCAGATGAACTCGAACCAGAGTTCTTATTTTGTATTTGACTCAGGAGTTTTTGAATATAGCGATAATCAAATAACTTGCTATTACCCAATTTAAACTGGTGCAGATAATATTTCTTGGTTGATAATCGATGAATCGATTGAGATGTTTTTTGCAAAAAAGAAATATTTTTTTGTATAAATGATTTATTTAACACCCAATTACCCAAATTTAGTTTTATACTTTAAAGTAAAATTATATCATAATATCAATTTTTCTAATTAACCAAAGTTTGACACCTTTAATAAATACAATATATGTTTTTATTTAATTTCAATTACAATACAAGCCGGGTTCGTCTAATAGGCATATTACTTCTTATTTTTGTAAGTAGTAATTTAATTTCTGGTGACTCAGAAGGTGTTCTGTTTACCAAGGCCAAGTTACTTGAAATTCATAAAAAATATGGTAAAGAAGTTAGTAAACGATTCATTTTATGGAAAAAAATTGTTGAAAAAGGCCAAGGTAAAACTGAACTACAAAAGCTTACCATTGTTAACAATTTTTTTAATAATCAATTGAAATGGGTTGCAGATGATAAGTTGTGGAAGAAAAAAGATTATTGGGCAACGCCTATAGAAACATTAATCAAACAAGCAGGTGATTGCGAAGACTTTACCATTATCAAATATTTCACTTTACTGGCACTGGGCGTTTCTGTTGAAAAACTAAAATTAAACTATGTTAAAGCCATAAAAATTAATCAGGCACATATGGTCATGACCTATAGTGAAAATAAAAAGGCCATTCCTCTGGTCTTAGATAATATCAATACCTCTATTTTACCTGCAACAGAACGAAATGATTTAAAACCTGTGTATAGTTTTAATGGTGAAGGCTTATGGATACAGAAAAAAGCTTCCTCTAAAAAAACAGGCAGCAGTAGTAGAATACGCTTATGGGTAGATCTCAATAACCGTATGAAAAAAGAATTAATTTAATTTTAGGAACAAAGGATATGACCTTATTCAAGCAAATCATCTTACTCATCTGCGTAATATTTATTACATTATTTGTCAGTACTTTTATTGCCAGCACTGAAAATATACGAGATTACTTGAATGAACAACTATCATCCCATGCTCAAGATGCAGCAACATCATTGGGTATCGCTCTTACATCAGAAATAAAAGATAATGATATAGCTTCATTAGAAACCTATACAAATGCTATGTTTGATAGTGGTTATTATAAAGAAATCATTATCAAAGATATTGATGATAAGATTTTATTTGAAAAATCCCGCCCTTTGCTAATAGATACTGTACCGCAATGGTTTATTAAAGTTTTTCCATTAGTTGCTCCATTTCAGGAAGCCACAGTTGAAGATGGCTGGATTACTGTAGGTATTATCAAAATACAAAGTTACCCGGGGTTTGCCTATAAGAAGCTTTGGGAAAATGCCCTTAATAGCCTAATTTTGTATCTTGGAGTCATGGCCGTAATCTTATTTTTTACTGCCATAGCAATCAAAATCTTATTACGTCCTTTGGGTGAAATTAAAAAACAGGCAATGGCAATTATGAATAGAGAATTCCCTATTATCAATATCAAACCCAAAACCATTGAATTTTTACAAGTTGTCAATGCCTTTAATAATATGTCAGAAAAATTAAAGTCTATTTTTGAACAACAGGCAAAAATGACTGAGCAACTGCAAAAACAAGCTTTCCAGGATGAGGTTACCGGTTTGCCAAATCGTTCCATATTTATTAAACAGCTTAAATATTTTTGTGATTCAAAAAATGAAACGAATCAAGGCTGTTTAGTTATTTTACAGTTAAATGATTTAATTATGATTAATAAAAAATATGGTCATATCAAAGGTAATGACTTATTAAAGCTTTTGGCAAAATTTTTGACTGAAAAATCGGAAAACTTTTCTAATTCTTTAGTTGCTCGCCTTTCAGGGACTGAATTTGTCTTGTTAATTAAATCGATACAAACTTCTGTTATTAATGATCTGGGTGAAGAGTTTAAAAATGCATTAGTGGAAATTGCAGAACAGTTGGAATTTGAAGATACCGATCTGGCCCATATTGGGATGATCAAAACAACCATTGGTCAAAGTATGGGCGATTTACTTTCTGATGCAGACCTGGCACTTCGTCTTGCTCAACAAAAAGGCAGTAATGCTTATCATCTTCATGAAAATCAGCAAGGTGGACAATCTGAAACACATGGTTCAGCAGAATGGAAAGAAATTATTGTTGAAGCTATTGAAAAAGATTGGTTTCAAATGTATTATCAGAAAACTGTCGATGCTGAAAAAAATACTTCTTTTCAGGAAATTATGCTGCGTTTGAATTATAAGGAAAAAGTTATATCAGCTGGTATTTTTATTCCAATGGCAGAACATCTTGAAATAACCCGTTTTATTGACCGTTGGGTAATAAAAAAATTAATCGAAAAGATTTCTAAGGGTACCGAATTTATCTATTGTATTAATTTATCAAGAGATACGATACAAGATCCATCATTCCCCGTCTGGTTTAAAGAAAAGATATCTGGACTTAATGAGCGACAACAAGCTCAAATTGTAGTAGAGGCACCAGAATATAATATTATTAAATCATTTTCAGAATATAAGAACTTACTATCGATTATGGAAAATTACAAATGTCAGTTTTCTATTGATCATTTTGGTGTTGGTTTCTCATCAATGACTTATTTGAATGACATAAAAATTGATTATATTAAAGTTCATGGAAGTTATGCATCTAACATACAAAATAATCAGGATGTGACAAATTATATGCAGTTAATTATAAATACCGCTCATAACCTTGATATTAAAATAATTGCGGAAGGAATTGAAAATGCAGAAGATCTAGATTTATTAAAATCAATGAAACTTGATTACTATCAAGGCTATCATATTGGTCGTCCTGAACCCGAAGAAAAATAATAAAAACTGGCTTTTTATTATTTTTCAATTATTATTGTGCACTATTTTTAATCAAAGGAAATTTTTTAGATGAAAAAGAACTCATTATCATTTTTATTAAAGCTGCCATTAATGCTTATGGGAATTCTACTTATGTTTGGTGTTAGTATGTCTACAGCATATGCATCCGGGGACGTCAACCTTCTCGATTTAACTTCCAGCACATATGGCATAATAGCATTGGTAATTTTTGTTCTTGCTTATGCTTTGGTTATTGGAGAGGAAGCCTTACACCTTAGAAAGTCAAAGCCCGTTTTAGTGGCTGCAGGTATTATATGGATTCTGGTGTCACTTGCCTATTCAAGTGCAGGACCTGAATATAACCATGTTGCAGAAACTATGGTTCGCCATAATCTATTAGAGTTTTCTGAATTATTTCTATTTTTACTGGCCGCTATGACCTACATTAATGCAATGGAAGATCGCGGTGTTTTTAATGCGCTACGTGGCTGGTTAGTGTCTAAAGGGTTCTCTTTTAAACAAATTTTCTGGATTACTGGCGTGCTAGCATTTTGTATTTCGCCAATCGCAGATAATTTAACGACTGCCTTATTAATGGCTGCTGTGGTAATGGCAGTTGGTTCAGGTAATATGACCTTCATTGCAATTTCGTGTATCAATATTGTAGTTGCTGCAAATGCCGGTGGAGCCTTTAGTCCATTTGGTGATATTACCACCTTGATGGTGTGGCAAAAAGGCATTGTCCACTTTACTGAATTTTTTAACATTTTTATTCCATCAGTGGTTAACTGGCTTGTTCCTGCTGTAATTATGTCTATGGCAATCCCTAATGAAAAGCCTGAAGCAGTTAATGATAATACTAAAATTAAACGAGGTGGGTTAATAGTTGTTGGTTTATTTTTATTTACCATAGCCATGGCTGTTAGTTTCCATAATTTCCTTCATTTACCACCTGTACTGGGTATGATGACAGGTTTAGGTATCTTAAAATTATTTGCTTACTATTTGAAAAAGACTCATCCGGATATGCCTGATGACGTAGAAGTAGTTACAATGGATGGAATTGCAAATGATGATTCAAATGAAGATTCCCACAAAAGTAGCGATAAACATTATGATATTTTTAATATTCTTGCACGTGCAGAATGGGATACTCTAATGTTTTTTTACGGCGTAATATTATGCGTTGGAGGCCTAGGTACATTAGGTTATTTATCATTAGTTTCACATGCCATGTATGAAGGTGTTGGGATTATGGGCACTGGCACAACAGGTGCTAATGTATTGGTAGGTATATTATCTGCTATTGTTGATAATATTCCAGTTATGTTTGCGGTATTATCAATGAATCCTGACATGGCTTTAGGCCAGTGGTTATTGGTAACGTTAACTGCCGGTGTTGGTGGTTCATTATTATCAATTGGCTCTGCTGCAGGTGTTGCCTTAATGGGACAAGCGAGAGGAGTTTATACCTTCTTTATCCACCTAAAATGGACATGGGCAATTGCATTAGGTTATATCGCCAGTATTTGGGTACATTTGTGGATAAATGCAGAACTGATGAATACGCCAATACAGACTATGTCAAAAATGTAGCAACTTTTATCATCATATTTTTAAAGCTATCTTTAAGATGGCTTTAAAAAAATTTTATTTTTTCTCTTGAAAACTAAAATTTTCATCACATATATTGTTTTGTAGGCGCTCATAAGAGGCCTTAAGTAGTTTAATGGATTCTCTATTAAATTTAACTTTATTTATGTTATTAACATAAATTAGAAATAATTAAACGTCTGATCTTAATTGATAGACAAAAACTATATATTGCTTATTAAAGGAGAATATATCATGAGAAATATCGATTTATCACCATACTACCGTTCAATGATTGGCTTTGACCATATGGCTTCACTTTTAGATGCTGCAAATAGACGTAGTCAACAACAATCCAGTTACCCTCCGTATAATATTGAACAACTTAATGAGGATAACTATCAAATTGCCATGGCTGTTGCAGGATTTGAAGAGAATGAATTAATCATTACTTCTGAAAACAATCAATTAACTATTGAAGGTAAAAGAACAGAAGACCAAACTGAGCACCGTTATGTTCACCAGGGTATTGCAGCAAGAAACTTTCAACATACTTTCCAATTAGCTGAGCATGTTAAAATTTCCCAGGCAAACTTAAGAAATGGTTTGTTATATATTGACTTAGTCAGAGAAATCCCTGAAGCGATGAAGCCAAGAAATATACCTATTGGCAATGTTCATAATGTCAGAGGTAATATTGAAAACGCTAATACTCAAAACAAGGCGGAAAAAGCTTCAATTGATAACAAGAAAAATGAAGCTGCGTAATTACTAACGCAATTTAGCTCTACCAAAAGCCATAATTAGTATAACACTAATTATGGCTTTTTTTATTTCTGAACACATATTTCTATTCGGCTAGAACACTCTCATAAGTTCATATAGTTTAGATATATTTAATATCTATGCTATTATTTTAAATTAACGTAAAAATAACTCAAAAAATTGAAACCAATAAAGGGGATGATAAGTAAAATGAAAGTATTATCACTATTATTACTATTGCTTATGCCTGGAATGTCCCTGGCATCCGGAGGCGGAATACAATTACAGGACTTTACATCTCACTGGGCTGGTATTGTCAGTGTTGCTATCTTTATCATGGCTTACTCTCTAGTAATAGCTGAAGAAGCTTTACATCTGCGAAAATCAAAACCGGTAATGGTTGCAGCAGGTATTATCTGGACACTGGTTGCAATTGTCTATGTTAACTCTGGAGACATACACACAGCTGAAGCTGCTGTTCGTCATAACCTTCTTGAATTTGCTGAACTTTTTCTATTTTTATTAGCAGCCATGACCTATATCAATGCCATGGAAGAACGTGGTGTGTTTGATTTATTACGGATCTGGCTGGTATCCCGTGGTTTCTCCCTAAAAACAATCTTTTGGTTAACTGGCGCCCTGGCTTTTGTTATTTCGCCGGTCGCAGACAATTTAACAACAGCCCTGCTAATGGCCACTGTAGCCATGGCTGTTGGCGGAACTAATACAAAATTTATTGCCATTGCCTGTATAAATATTGTAATAGCGGCAAATGCCGGTGGTGCATTTTCACCATTTGGAGATATAACAACCCTTATGGTCTGGCAAAAAGGCATTGTTCAATTCCAGGAGTTTTTTGCCTTATTCGCACCGTCTCTGGTTAACTGGTTAGTGCCGGCAATTATTATGTCCATGGCAATTAGCAACGAAAAACCGGAAGCAATTGAAGCAGGTAATTTTCAATTACGTCATGGAGCCTGGTTTATTGTCGGCTTGTTTATCCTGACGATTACAATGGCTGTATCCGCTCATAACTTCCTTCATATGCCGCCTGTATTAGGAATGATGACTGGTCTTGGATTCTTAAAATTCTTTGGTTATTACCTCAAACGTCGTGATAATAATCTGGTACCAACTAAAAATGATGCCAGTCTAGGCGAGCATCAAATGTCACTTGAAGATACTGCAACTAAGGGTCGAGGTCATGCAGTAGATAACGAGCATAGTGATAGTCAATACAATATATTTAAATCACTTGAACGTGCTGAATGGGACACATTGATGTTTTTCTATGGCATTATCTTATGTGTTGGCGGTTTAGGTACATTAGGTTATCTATCTCTGATTTCTCAGCTAATGTATGTCGATCTTGGTACAACGAATGCCAATATTCTGGTTGGATTTTTATCTGCGGTTATTGATAACATTCCTGTTATGTTTGCAGTATTAGCAATGATGCCAGATATGTCACAAGGTCAGTGGCTATTGGTTACTCTGACTGCTGGTGTGGGTGGTTCTATGCTATCAATAGGCTCGGCTGCAGGTGTTGCTGTTATGGGACAAGCTAGAGGAGTCTATACCTTTATGGCGCACCTGAAATGGACCTGGGCTATTGCATTGGGTTATGCCGCAAGTATCTGGGTACACTTCCTTATTAATGGTGATAAATTTACCGGGACCGCAGGTGCTGCAGCAAAATCAATGACTGGTCACTAAGATCAGTGCAAGAGAAGTGCTAAACAGCCGGGGCAATTACCGGCTTTTATTATTTTAATAGTTTTTGAATTCTGCCCTGTAATTTTAACCAGGTTCTATGAGGTAATAATGGAAAGCCTGCATAATGACCACTGTCATTGACGGTTTTAGTGGCTACGCCTCGCCCTGCTATGGTTGTAAATGAAGCTATTTCAATATGCCCTACTGCTCCAGATTGTCCTCCCATCACAACTTTTTCTCCCAGCTTGGCAGAACCTGCCAAACCGACTTGACCGGCTAAAATGGTACCATCGCCTAAAATACAATTATGGGCAATGTGAACCAGGTTATCAAGACGCACCTGGTTACCAATGACCGTACTATTAAAAGCGGCTCTATCAATTGCACAATTAGCACCAATTTCAACATCATTACCAATGGTAACATTGCCATTTTGATATATTTTTACATATTTACCAACTTTACTAATGGCAAAACCGAAACCATCTGAACCAATAACAGTTCCCGCATGGATAATGACATCTGAACCAATAACACAACTATGATAAATGCTGACATTGGGATAAATAACAGTATTGTCACCTATTTTGACATTGTCACCGATATAAGTACCTGACATGATAATCACATGCTCTCCTAAGACAACATTTTTACCTAAGTGAACATTGTCCTGAATTTGACATGTATTTGCTATAACAGCAGTTTTTCCTTCACTTAAAATATAAGGCGAAGCAAAAAATTGACTCGCATAGGCTAGTGCGACATAAGGCTCATCACATAAAATTCCAATGACACTTTCTGGGATTTTAGATTTCAAGTCCGAATGAACAAAAACGGCACCTGCCTGAGTCTCTGATAAGTCCAGAATATATTTTTTATTTTCCAGAAAACTGAGTTGAGTCTTATCTGCATCACTAAGCGTATTTAAACCATTTATTTCCAGATCATCAGTATCATTACATTCGAGATTAATCTTGTTTGATAATTGTGATAATAAGTCACTTAATAGCATTTTTACTCCTAATAATTAAAAGCTTTCATATAGGCTTAAGTTAATTATGCAAATACAGCCCCACTCTTTAGTAAAGGGGGAAACAATACCGAACATTTTTATATTTATTTCAAATTTCTAACTATTAAAGACTTTTCGATAAAATCTCATAGACATCAGATGATAAGTCATTTTCCAGTATCACATTAATATTCGCTTTCATTAAATCCTGTCGTGTTGAATCAAAATGCTTCCAACGGCAAAAGTTTTTGGCCAGACGTGCTGCTATTTGAGGATTTAATTTATCAAGTGTCATCACTTGCTTTGCAATAAACTCATAGCCCGAACCATCTTTAGCATGAAAATGTAAATAGTTCTGAGCAGCGAATGCACCAATTAAAGAACGAACACGATTTGGATTCTTAATATCAAAAGTGGCATGTTTCATTAGCGACTTAACATCATTAAGACAATTATCTTTAGTTGATAATGCCTGTAAAACTAACCATTTATCCATAACTAATGGATCTTTATGCCATTTACTTTCAAACTCTTTAAAGGCTTTTGTCGTTAAAGGATGTTGATATAAACTTAACAAGGCTAAATGACCTATTGAATCTGTCATATTGTTAGCTTGTTGAAACTGCTGATAACACTCTTCAAAAATTGATTCTGTCTCTAAACTCATTAAGTAGGATAGACAGGTTTTCTTTAATTGACGTTTACCTGCATCAACCGAATTAAATTGGTATTCACCCGGCAATTCACAGGCTTGATATAAATCATTCAGTTCAGTTGCTAATGCTTTAGCTAAATAGAATTGGGTTTTCTTTCTTGCCTGATAAATATTATCAATATCGGCAATTTCCATTTGCTCCATCAAATAGCCCATATCCGGTAAAGTCATCGCCAAGGATTTTAAAGAATTATCAAGTTTAGCATCTGCCATTAATTGCTTAAAAGATTGAGTTAATTCTATCAATAATGAAGATTTACTATCATAATCCTGATCTTTTTGAAGGCGTTTAATCTGAGATAATATAAGTTTAGTATATAATTGCTGTCCTGCTTCCCAGCGATTAAATGGATCCGTATCGTGCCCCATTAAAAATACTAACTCCTGCTCAGAACTATTGCTTTTAAGTTCAACTGGCGCTGAAAAATCTCTTAAGATAGACACAAAGGGCTTTTCTTTTATTTCCGTAAATTCAAAATGACTAGTCTCATCTTTTAGGTGTAAGGTATCAGCTAAGATTTCCTCTCCCTGTTGATTTAACAGTCCCATTTTAACGGGTATATGAAAGGGTAATTTTTCTGATAGCTCTGGCGTTGGCGGACATGACTGTTTAAAGCTAACCGTTAAAAGCTCTTTATCCGGCTGGTAATCATAATCAACAGCAACCTTAGGCGTACCTGCCTGGTTATACCAGTTTTTAAATAATTCCAGATCAATACCACTAGCATCACTCATCGCTGATACGAAGTCTTCTGTAGTAACTGCCTGGCCATCATGACGCTGAAAATAAAGATCCATGCCTTTGCGAAAATTTTCTTTACCAATAATAGTATGAATCATTCGTATCACTTCAGCGCCTTTATTATAGACAGTCACAGTATAAAAATTATTAATTTCAATATATTGTGAGGGTCTTATTGGATGTGCCATAGGGCTTGAATCTTCAGCAAACTGAAACGTTCTCAGTATTTTCACATCATCGATTCTTTTTACCGCACGAGACTGCATATCAGAGGTAAACTCTTCATCTCTAAAGACGGTTAGTCCTTCTTTTAAGCTTAGTTGAAACCAATCACGACAAGTCACTCGGTTGCCGGTCCAGTTATGAAAATACTCATGAGCAATAACGGCTTCTATACCTTCATAATCTTTATCCGTAGCTGTATCCGGTTTGGCTAGCACATATTTTGCGTTAAAAACATTAAGGCCTTTGTTTTCCATTGCGCCCATATTAAAATCATCTACGGCGACAATCATATAGATATCTAAATCATATTCCAGGCCAAAGACTTCTTCATCCCACTTCATTGCTTTCTTTAAAGACATCATGGCATGATCACATTTGTCCTTATTATGCTCTTCAACATATATTTCAAGCTCAATACTACGACCTGACATAGTTGTAAAAGTATCTGATATTTTAGTTAATTGACCGGCAACCAGTGCAAATAAATAGGAAGGCTTTTTAAAGGGATCGTGCCAGACAATATAATGTTTACCATTATCTAAATCACCCTTTTCTATTGGATTTCCATTTGCAAGAAGTACCGGATAAAGTGATTTATCGGCAATAATTTTAGTGGTAAAAACAGACATAATGTCAGGTTGATCTAAATAATAGGTAATTCTTCGAAAGCCTTCTGCTTCACACTGGGTACAGAAATTGCCGCTGGATTTGTATAACCCTTCTAATGCCGTATTATTTTGGGGCTGACTGGTAGAGATAACAGATAATAAAAAATTATTAGGTACCTTCAGTAAAGTGAGCGTTTCTTTTGTTTGAATATACTGTTCAGCATTAAGGCTGATACCATCGATAAAAATTTTTTCAACACGAAAATCCTGTCCATGTAAGGTAAGTTCTTTACTTAATTCCTGACTTTCAGGATTACGAACAATTTCTAATAAGGAAGTTACCCTGGTTAGTGTTTGTATATTACTATCATTATCTTGAACATCTAATTCAACCGTCAAATGTGTCTTTTGAATTAAAAAATTCGGTACCTTATAGTTTTTTAAATAAATTGTTTGATTTGCATCTTCTGTTTTATTCATTCGAAATCCATTAATAATTTATAACATTGTCTTGCTATTTTACATTGTATCATTATATTCATAATAACAATTATTTTCATTTAAAACCTGAAAGAGAAACCTATGCGTAAAAATACCCGATTATTGAATCATGTATTATCTTCGTCTTTGATTATTTTTATTAGTTTATCTAACAGCCTAAAAGCTCAGGAAAATCAATTAGCAACTTTCGCAGCAGGATGCTTTTGGTGTCTTGAATCCAATATGGAGAAACTTCCTGGTGTTATTTCAGCAATTTCTGGCTATTCTGATGGGCAGAATAAGGCCCCTAATTATAAAGAAGTTTCCTCAGGCAAAACTAAATTTTTGGAATCAGTAAGAATTGAGTTTAATCCAGAGAAAATAACGTATAAAGATTTATTAGCCGAATTTTGGCGAATAATTGATCCTACAGATGCCGGCGGTTCTTTTGTTGATAGAGGCTATCAATATACTTCAGCTATCTTTTATCATAATACGCAACAACAGCAAGATGCTCAATTTAGTAAAAGTCTACTAGAAAAATCAGGAAAATATAAAAACAAAATAGTTACTAAAATCAAGCCATTAAAAAACTTTTTTAATGCGGAAGATTACCATCAAGATTATTATAAGAATAACCCTATACGATATAAATACTATCGCTATCGCTCAGGTCGAGATCAATATATTGAAAAAACCTGGGGGGGTGAAAAAATCAATTGGGATAAATTAAAACAAAAAACAAAATTATCATCAAATGCCACAGATCAAGCTAAAATTAGTTATCAGAAACCAGATATTCATGAAATTAAGCAAAAGCTTTCTAAGTTGCAATTTAAAGTTACTCAAGAAGAAGGAACTGAACCTGCTTTTGATAATGAATTTTGGAATAATAAAAAAGAAGGTATTTATGTTGATATAGTATCAGGCGAGCCTTTATTTAGCTCAATAGATAAATATGATTCTAAAACTGGCTGGCCAAGTTTTACTCGGCCTATTGATAACTATTTTATAACCGAGGAAAGTGACTATAAATTTTTTATGAAAAGAACAGAAGTCAGAAGTAAAATTGCTGACTCTCATTTAGGTCATGTATTCAATGATGGACCAAAACCAACAGGATTACGATATTGTATCAATTCTGCATCTTTAAAGTTTATTCCTAAAGAACAATTAGCAGAATCTGGCTATCAGAAATACCTGAAATTATTTAATCAGTAAATCAATCACCTGTATTTGCACGGACTTTTTGAGTTACAAATACCTCTATTATCCTATTAAGTTATCTAATAATTGGAAGTTGATTTAGATATAGTGCAACAGCTACAATACAACATCCTGTTATTATTCCTGGTATTGAAAATGGCCCCATAATAGAGGCGCTAAAAAGATAGGATAGCAATAACATTGTTAAAGCTATGTATTTTGCTTTTTCTGGTATCGCATGATGCTGTTCCCATGCTTTTAGAGATTCTCCGAAAATGTGATGTTGTTTAAGCCATAAATACCAACGCTCAGAAGATTTAGAAAAAGCCCAGGCAGCAATAATAATAAATACGGTTGTCGGCATTACAGGAAGAAATGCGCCAATAAATCCTAAGACAACACATAACCAACCTAAAGTCGCATATAAAAAGTGATTGGAAATCAGTTTAGCCATGTTTTCGCATTCTCATAAAGATTATCTTAAATACCGAAAAAACTATCCTTGTTCTTTCTATTTTTGTTCTTTTTATCATTGTTCTTTATAGTTTTACAAACTCACCAATTATTGTTTTTACTTTATCAATTGCATGACTGACAACCTTTTCTATATCATTCATTGTGATTACATCATCGCTTAAACCAGCTCCCCAATTAGCAACAATATTAATAGAAGCATATTCAAGTTCCAGTTCTCTTGCTAATGCAGCCTCAGGCATTGCAGTCATACCAACCAAGTCACAGCCATCTTTGATTAATCTGTTAATTTCTGCTGCCGTTTCTAGCCTTGGTCCTTGAGTACAGCCATAGGTGCCGTGTTGATATATTGAAATATCAGCGTTTAATGCAGCCTGAGATAATTTATCTATGACAGATTTTGTATATGGGTAAGTAAAATCAATATGAGTGACAGAATGAATGTTTTCATCAAAATAGGTATGAAGACGATCATAAGTATAATCAATAATTTGATCCGGTAAGACTATACTACCCGGAGAAAAGTCAGGATGAAGACCGCCTACCGCATTGACAGCAACAATGGACTCAACACCTTCACTTTTTAATGCCCATATATTCGCACGATAATTAACCTTATGAGGAGGAACGGTGTGTTCTTTTCCATGTCGGGCAAAGAAAATAAGACTTTTTCCGTATAATTTAGCTAAGGTTAATTCCGATGATGGATAACCATAAGGCGTTGAGATCATTTTAGATTCGATAATCTCAAGCCCTTTATAGTCTGTTAATCCAGTTCCACCAATAATTGCTAACATAATAGATACCCAATTTTTTAAATTTATTTCCCCGGTATTTTATGCTGTTTTCATCTTTAATAATACACCTGATATGACCATGGTAACACCAAGCGCCATAATTAAAGTAAAATTTTCATCCAATAAAAAGATTGCTAAAACAATGGTAAACACAGGCCCTAAAATTCCAACCAAGCCCGTTTGTGAAGGACCAATTCGATGTATTGCTGCTGTTAGCATATAACTCGGAATAACCGTACTAAAAAAAGCCAATAAAAATAACCACATAAATACTTCCGACGTTAAAATAGCTGTTTTAAAGTTTAAGGTGAAATAAGCATGAATAAAAACGTAAATACTCGAAGAAATCATCGCTAATGTTGTAAATAGCGTTGAACCGAGTTGCTTAATATAATTTTGTGCAAATAAAACATAAATCGAATAACTTAAAGCGGAACCTAATACAAATAGAGTTCCTAAAACCACTTGATCACCTGCAAACATCCTCTCTTGAGACACAACTAACCATAAACCCAGATAACTCAAGATAAGAGCAATAATTAATGAACGCGTCATAGCCTGCTTAAAAAATAGATAGCCCAAGATTGCAACCATAAATGGATAAGTAAATAATCCTAATCTTTCTAGTTGAGCTGATATATATGTTAAGCTGATTAAGTCAAGTAGTGACGCTAAATAATAGCCAAGAAAGCCTAGTAAAAAAACTTTAATTAATAGGTCTCGGTTTAAATTATGAATACTTTTTTTCTTAACTGATAACCAAAATAGAATGAATAAATAAAATGGCAATGCTAAAAGCATACGTAAAGAAAGAATCTGATTCGGATCTAAGCCCAATTGATACAGATACTTTATAAAAATTGATTTTAATGAAAATAATAAGGTGCCAATAATGGCCAATGAAAATCCACTAAAATTTGAAGAATATTGAGTCATTGTGGCATTATACATCTCTAAACTTCGTATATCACAATAAAAAAGCGCCAGAGGTATAGCGCTTTTTTATTGGAAATGAAAGTAGAAATAAAATACTTATGTTTTAAAATGCGACATTAATTCCCGCAATTTATTAATTTCAGACTCAATTCCTTTAGCGGCGTCCACTGAAACTTTGGTTGCTTCTTTGGTATTTGATGCAACTTTAGAAATACTATCTATTCTATTTTTAACATCGACAGCAACATTATTTTGAATTAAAATCGCTTCATTAATTTTATGACTAACATTTCTAATATTAGAAACAGAGCCTACAATTTGTACTAGCATAGAACTTGCTTCAGAAGCAGATTGAACACTTTGATCAGTTTTTCCCTTAGTATCAACAATCACAGAAACTGCTCTTTGAGCCTGAGACTGTAAGCGATCAATAATCTCTTTAATTTGCTCGGTTGATTCCTGAGTACGTTGTGCCAGAGTTCTTACTTCATCAGCTACTACTGCAAAACCTCTACCCTGTTCGCCTGCACGCGCTGCTTCTATAGCTGCGTTTAATGCCAATAGATTTGTTTGTTCTGCAATTCCTGTAATTACCGCAAGTACCTGTCCGACCTGTTGACTATCCTTATCTAATTCATGCATAACATCTGATGCTTCATCAACCTGAGTGGCAATCATATTCATATTATCCATGGCTATTGAAACAACCTTTTGCCCTTCTTTAGCCTGAGATTCAGTTTCATTAGCAATTGATGAAGATTCATTAGTGATAGAACTAACATCATCAACGGTATCATTCATTTTGTTCATTGCATTTAAAACTTCATCAAGATCTGAGTCTTGTTGAATAACAGCATCTTCAGTTTGTTTTAATGAAGAACTAGCGTGGCTTGCTCCATCTACAATATTATTCGCAACGCTTAATGCGCCAGAAATCATTTCGCCCACATTATCAAGCATTGTGTTATAGGCAATTATTGTATCAGTAATTTCATTTTCAGACTCATCCAGTTCAATTGGTGCAGAAAAATCGCCATTACTAACTTTGTTGATATGTTCTTTTAATAAGAATATTTTATTCATTAAATAATGAGTACCATATATTCTGCCAAGAAACATTAGTAAAACTAAAGCAATTGTAGAGTAAATAGTTATATTTTTTTGAGCCTCCATTCGTTTAGTGGCTTTTTCTGTCATCATTACAACAGCTTTATTCATTTGTTTTAATATAACTGGAGATTGTTCGTAAATTTCATTTAAGCCTTGTTCATTAGGTGCATCAATATAACTTAATAAACCCTCTTTATAAGTATTCCATAAACGTTCAACTTTTTTTAATTGAGAAATAATATTGATATCACTTACCGCGGTAATATTTGCAGCTACATCACCATTTAATAATTTATGGTGTGATGATTCAAATAAATCAATGGTTTTTTGAACTTCTGAGCGCTGAGCGACTTTATTAGCAACTAGAATACTTTCTTTGGCAAGTCGCTGTGATAACATTCTTTGCCTTCCAGCAATATTAATTCCATTAGCATCATCACTTGTAGATAAAATAAGTGAACTTAAAATAAAAACACCGAAGATCAGAATAACTATAAAAGAGACAAAAAACTGATTCGTGAGTGTTTTTAGATTTAATATCATAAACACTCTTTGTATAATTCCCGCAACAAACGCAGTCATGGTTAATCCTTATAATTTAAAACTGTCTTATTTAATAACGACAAATCTTCAGAAAATCTGAATATATTTGAGTTCATCTATGAACCTAATCGGCAGTATTACAAATTACTTTATAATTTATTGACGATTAATTAAATGTTCAAAGTTAATAAAACTCGGTACCGGTGTTGAACCAGAGTCTGTCGGCTTAAAGTTTTCAGCTTTTGGATCTTGAACAACCTTAACTTTTACTTCAGGTGGCGGAGCTGGTGTTGTTAATAGTTGAATTTGAGCATGTCTATTTTTTGCACGACCTTCTTCCGTATCATTTTCATACTGAGGATCTCTTTCTCCATGAGCCTTAATAAAAATCATTTCTACATCAACGCCTTTGCTAACAAGAAAATCACGAACAGCCTCGCCTCTCCTTTTAGACAACCTATCATTAAAACGTCTTCTACCGATATTATCAGCATGAGCATCAATACGTACCTGAATTAAAGAGTCATCAACTTTCAAATAATCAACAACATAGGATAAATTCTTTTTAGCTTCTGGCTTTAAATCAGACTTATTGTAATCAAAGTGAACCACAAAATTTTTGATGAATTCTGGATCATATTCAAACAAAGTACTTAAGCATTGTTTAAAAGCTTCGGTGTTGTCTCTTATTTTTAATGGCGAGACATAATATTTATAGACATCTTTTTGAATTTCTTTATCAAAGTATTGCAATACAATTACCTTACCTAATTCGAGTTGTTGAAAAGCTCTTTTTGAGTTAGGTTCATCAATGGTTAATATTTTTGATTGAGTATTAATTAGATATTTCCCTAATTTTTTGGATGAATCATTATATTGCCAGGGTAAAGATTCAATAAAGACATCCACAGACATGTCATTTAAAACACTTTCATTATTCTTTAATTTAAAAACCAGGGAATAACCAGAGCGCTTAGAAAAAACTGCTTGCCCATAAGATAAAATCTCCTGGGTTAATTCACAACGTTGCTGTGGTTTTGATTTAACTGTCCAATTAGCAGACTGGATACTATTCCGATATTCTCTCATCGTACTAAACACATTTTGCGACAATACTAAGTGAAGGAAGGTAATTGAAACTATAAAGAATCTTTTCATTTAAATTAGATATCCCTAAAACTATTAATTTATATACGTGTATGAAAAGTCATGCATAAATAATGCCTTAATTTATGACAGAATTGATTGTAGCATCTTTACAAAAACTTCTGCTTGCTCAACAT
>JADGAU010000140.1 GCA_015231865.1 Gammaproteobacteria bacterium
AATGCGGTTGGTGGTGAAGTCAATATTGATGTTTCAGGAGTGTCTGGAGATCCACAGGCTACGATACAAAAAGCTCAACAAATTCGTCGAGCAGCAACTGCTCCAGCTGAGCCATCATCAAAAGATAGGCAAGTAGCTGCTGAAGCTTCTAGAATGGAGGCAGAGGCCAGACAGGCACAGACTGCATCCATGCAAGCAGGTGGAACCAGTGTTAGCTCATCTGCTCCTTCTAATGAAGATGACTCAGTAGGTCAATCTGCCGGAATTTCTATAGCTTCTATAGCCAATCAGAATGCCGCTAATTTTTATCAAAATGTTGCTTCTTATGCGGGTAAGAAAGATTCTTTAGAGTATTTAACTGATTATGGATAAAAGCCTGCCTAACTAAGCTACTAGTCTAACTGGCCTACCCAGTTTTCTGTTTGAAACGTTTTTAATTTAATAATTGATTTCTCTCTTGTGCCCAGAGAATAGGGAAGTTCATATATCGCTTGTTTTGCGTCTGTTTCGTTTGAAAAGCTTCCATATAACAACATAAATTGCTCTTTTCCCTGTACTGTTTTAGAAGAATATGCCAGTTTTTCCTTTAAGAAATAACCTTCATCTTCTACAAATTTAAATAGTTCCAACTTGCTATTATAAGTACCGAGAACAATAGTTAAGTTGAAAGGTGGTTGTTGAGCAAGCCAGTGTGAACTATTAATTTTCCCATATTGATATTCTGATAATGCACCACGGGTTTTATTGAGATAATACACATTATCATCAATCAATGCCTGTGCTTCAGCTAACTGAGAAACCTGCCGTTTAAGATTTTTATTTTCGTATTGATATTGTTGGAGTTGTTCTCTCAGACTTTTAACTGTCGCTGCTACTTCACCACTGATTATACGATTATTAGATAATTCAGTTTCGTGATTCTGAAATTTTTTTTCTATATCCATTTGTTTTTTATTTTGCTTTAATGAACTCATAGATTGTTGAGTTAAAGATTGTTGTATAGCAAGGTCTTTTTCATTATTAGTCTTTGTATAGTAAAAAGCACTAATAGCGACCATCAATACTACAAAAGCCATAGCAATACGATGGATGTGAAAACTACGTTCGGTTTTTGTTTCAGACTGAACAAAATTATCTTTTATCTGGGCTTGTTCATCTGCGACACCATCAATTTGACTGGCCAAATTTAGATGCTGCGCATCATGGGCTTTAGTTTTTTTCTGAAGCTTTTCTATCGACTCAGCATGGGAGTCGCTATTATTTGAAAGAGCGCCAATAGATGAGAGAAGTTCATCTATTGAGCTCTGATGATTCTTTCTATTGGTATTTAGTTGAGTTATTTCTTGGTGCGCAAGTTTATTATTAACCTTTATCTGGTCTAATTGTCCCTGCGTGCTTTCTTGATTTTGATTAAATAAAGACTCAAAGCTATCAAAATCATTTTTTATTTCGTTAATTTCTTTATTCTGGGAATTTACCTGGATTCGAATATCTTGGCTGCTATTTTCCAGGACATCAATTTTGGCATTAACAGCCTGTTTCGATTGTTCAATGTAAATAGCAAGGTTATCAACTAATTCATTCTGTTCATTTTCAAGTTCTTCAATATTTTGACCAAACTTTAATTCAGTTTGCTCGATAAGAATATGAGACTGGTTTTCAAATCGTTGTTGTTGTTGTTGTAAATTTTCAATATCATTATTATGACTTTGCTCTAGCTGATTGTATTTATGTTCAAGTTGTTCATGCTTACCATCAAGCTGACTAATTTTAGATTGATAATCACTTTGAATTTTCTTTTCTTTTTCTTCGAGAATAGCAGAAACCTGTTCAATATTTTGAATTTGCTTTTTATCTAGTTGAGTAAGCGTATTTTCTAGGTTCAGAAATTTGTTATTGGTATTAGATTTGAGCTGGCTTATTTTTTCATCTTGCTCGATATTTTTTTGTTGAAGTGATTGAGATAGGGTGTTGCTATTATTAAGTAAGTCATTTGTTTTGTTTTCAATGTTTTGATAAGTGCTTTTTAATAGCTCAATTTCTTCATTAATATGCTGTGTAACTTTTTTGTTTTGATTCTCAGCACTTAAAAGTTTGTTATCAATAATTTGTGTTGATTGAGTTTGATTTTCAGTTAAATTTATCAGCTTGTCACTTAATAGATTTATCTTGGTTAAGAATTGTTCAGATTGAGTTTGAACATGACGAAAAGAAGATTCGATTTGTTGTATTTGATGTATTGTCTTTGAATGTTCTTCTTTTATGCCCGTTGTTCTTTGACCAAGATCTAAAGTAGATTGATGAAAAGATTTTCGAGCATTAGATAATTTGTTTTCTAAAGAATGAATTGCTTGTTCAAAGCCTTTGAGACGACGGTTTAAATCGAGTGTTTTATGGGCAGATTCAGAAGCGAGTTCAATCAGGTTCTTACGTTGGATTGATTGATCGAGAGTATCAGCTTTATTATCATCTATTGCTTCAGATGACTCTAAAATATCATTTTGTTTAGCCGACTGTTGTTCGATAGACATAAAAAATCCTTTTGTTTAGCCCCCTTTACAAAAATATAAGCAAATTCTAATTTAACATTTGTTATTTTGCAATATATCATTAATAATATAGTCATATTCATCTTAGATTCATTTTGACAGGCCTATACTTTCACTTAACTAATTATAGGTAAAACAAGAAATTACAGGTAAACTAAGAAATTAGATGAGGTGATAATGATGAAACGAGTATTTTTATTTTTGGTTCTTCTTTTAATAACAACTTTATCTTGGGCTACTGCTTCCTGGAAAGAAAAAGGTAGTGAGCGTATGAGTAATGAAGAACTAGAAAATTTTTATTCCAATAAAACAATGATTTCTATTCATACTGAATATGGTCCTCTTAATGTTTTTTTTGCTTCAAATGGTAAAGCACAATTAGGTAAGTATGAATTTGATGGCAGTTGGTGGGTTGACAATAAAGAGAACAATGTTTGCATTGAAGTAAATATAAATAAAAAAGTTTTTTGTCATTATACGGTTAAAAACCCTGATGGAACTCATACTATCTGGCATGCTAGAAAAAACAAACCCTTGGTTGAAATCAAATCAGCTCTTGATGGCAATAAGTTATATCTGGATCTGACGGCAAAGCAATAAACCATATTTCAGAGAAATACATTGCAAGTAAATACGATTCTGCTAACGACGCTTAATGCGAAATATGTTCATACCTCTCTTGGCTTAAGATATCTATATGCGAATATGGGGGAATTGCAGAGTCAGACACAATTAAAAGAATACAATATTAATTTACGTATTGAAGATATTGTTGAGAATATTGTAACCCTCTCACCTGATATTATTGGTTTCGGTATTTATATTTGGAATATCAATGAGACTTTGGCAACCATTAGCATGCTCAAACAAATATTACCCAATGTTATTATTATTTTAGGTGGACCTGAAGTTAGTTATGAGACTGAAAACCAGGCAATAGTTCAAGCTGCGGATTATGTTATTTGCGGTACGGCAGATTTGGCTTTTGCAAAGCTATGTAAGCAGATAAAGGCTCAGCAAATAAAAGATGATGAAACGCCTGAAAATAAAATCATTCATTCAGAATTTCCACATTTAAACAACATTAAGCTGCCATATCAATTTTATAGTGATGAAGACATAGCTTATCGTTTGATTTATGTAGAGGCCTCAAGAGGGTGCCCATTTAAATGTGAGTTTTGTTTATCTGCTCTGGATAAAACCTCAAAACCCTTTGAGCTTGAAAATTTTATGAATGAATTGGAAACTCTTTATCAGCGCGGTGCAAGAAGATTTAAGTTTGTGGATAGAACATTTAATTTAAAAGTGCAGCATAGCCAGATAATTTTAAAATACTTTTTGGCTAAAATTGATCAGGGGGATGAAATTTTTGTTCATTTTGAAATTATTCCTGATAGATTACCCGAAGAGTTAAAACAATTATTAACAGGTTTTCCAGTGGGCAGTTTGCAGTTTGAAGTCGGTATACAGACCTTTAATCCGGCCGTTCAGGCATTAATAAGTCGCAAACAAAATCATCCTAAAACGATAGCTAACCTGAGTTGGTTAAGAGAAAACACTTCAGCTAATATTCATACTGATTTAATTGTAGGACTCCCTGGCGAAGACTGGAATAGTTTTGCTAAAGGCTTTAATGAGCTTTACCAATGTAGACCACAAGAAATTCAAGTAGGTATTTTAAAACGCTTAAAAGGGACTCCAATTATCCGACATACAGAACAATTCAAGTTAGTTTTCAATCAACAAGCACCTTTTAATATTTTATCAACGTCTTGTCTTAGTTATATTCAAATCAGAGAACTTGAACGTTTTGCCAGGTTTTGGGAAATAATTGCTAACTCTGGCCGTTTCATTTTAAGTTTACCTTTATTAATAGACAATGATCCTTTTCATCATTTTTATCAAATAAGCCATTGGATTTATAGAACGACGGGTTTAACGCATAAATTTTCATTAAAACGTTTATTTGATTTATTATATTCTGCAAATCAAAATTTAAGATTAGCTCACCGGGAAAGCCTATTTAAAGCATTAGCACATGATTACCAAAATACCGCTTTAAAGGGACGTCCGGATTTTATGAAAACTTAGGCCTTGCTTTAATCTTTATGAGATATAGGTACTAAATGTTAGGTCCTGTAATTCTTTCATCTAACTTATTGATTTATTAATATTTCAGTTGTCTTATAGCAATTACTGATAAAAATAATCTCTATTGATATTTTATGTGATTGGTATTAATCATCATCAATAATGGTACGTTTAGCTTTTATTTCTGTTACGCCATTAGGAAATTGAATTCCATTTGGATTGCTAAGCACAAGATAAAACTCTTCATTATTTTCAGGTGTTGTATCACCAATGATTTCAATGGCAACGGCAACTGATTTTTCACCTGCACTGATGGTTACAGTTCCTGACGTGGCAATATAATCTTGTCCGGCAATGGCCGTTCCATCTTCGGTTTTATAATCAACAGTAACATGACTGCCTAAGTTAGTACTCAGTTGAAGAAGATAGTATGAGTTGTGATTGACATCACCCTCTGTTGGTGATTGTTCAATTTCTGAACGACTTGTTGGTGTCGATGGGAGAAGATAGGCACGGCAATTGCTGCTAGATCCGCCATTAATACCAAGGCATGACCATGCCCAAGGACCAGTTCCAGTTAAATTGCCAGTATTTCCTGATGAGCATAAATTCGAACTGGGTTGAGAAGAAAAATAATTATTATGACTACTGCCACAACTAGCATTAATGGGCGTTACAGGTGGTGGAGCAACGTATTGTAGGTTAGCTGTACAACTGGCATTTGTGCCATCATTAATACCACTACAGGTCCATGTCCACGGACCAGTACCGGAAACTGTACTAGAGACTCCTGTGCTACATAAGTTAGTTGTAGGTTCATTGGATAAGGTACTATCGTGGCTACTGCCACAGACGCCATTAACTGGATCATCACTGATAGCTCTAGTGGTAAAATCAATAAAGGTACTTGGCGTACTTTTGTTTCCAGAAATATCGGTGGCAATAACTTCTACACGATAAGGGGTGGACGGCTCTAATTTAGTTAATAGCATTGAATGAGAGGTGGCATATGCTAAATCACCATCAACAATAAATACTCCAGAACTATTTTCTTCTAATTTAGTTTGAGTATTGGTTATTTCATCAGTCGTCCAGCTTATTTGCGTTTGAGTGCTATTAATTGATACTGATTGGGGTGATGAAATGATGGGCGCTGTTGTATCAGCTGTTGATGTCGTAGTAAAACCAACAGCAAAAACAGATGATGAACTAATCAAACAGAGTGTTATCAGCAAAGCATTCAGTAAATATCGATTATCCCAAATAATTTTTAAATGTTTCATATTATATTCTCATTTTATTGATCACTGTCGTAACTGCTTTCATTACTTGAGGTGTCAGTCGAAATCACTTCAAATCCGTAAGTTTTATTGGCTTCAAGGTTTGGAATGATAGCTTGGTGTTTGGTTTTCTTCTCTTTAGATGATTGTTGTGAACTTCTATCACTGCCTTGACCATATTTAAACTGGAAACTTGTTGGTTCATCCGTTTCCCAACCTATAACAGCAGAATCATTGGTTGTTTTTAATACGGTAGGATTAGTCGCAAACGAAGGGGCTGCAGTATCTGGTAAATCACGAGTTTTAAATGAATTAACCTCAGTCGTTACTTTATTGTTAGCAACATCAATCATGGTAATAGTAAAATAATAAGTCGTATCTTTTTGCAGATCTGTTAATTGAGGATTATGCTCTTTACCTTCTTTGGTATCCGCCTTTTGAAACGATAGGTTGTCAGAGGATAAGCCATATTTTATTAAAGCACTTGAGCTTTCATCAGTGCGCCATTTGATAAGTGCTGATTGATGAGTAATACCTTTGACATTAATCGCTTCAGTAATGACAGGTGCTTCAGTATCTGGTTCTGGTAGTGTGGTAAAGCTATTTTCTTGACTTAATGTTGGTCCATTACCTAATTTATCAGAAGATGAAACGGTGTAATTGTACAGAAGGGATGAAGTCAAACCGTTTAGACGAACTTTATGTTCTATACTTAAGTCATCATCTTTCGCTATTCCATAGCTTGTTCCGTCATTGTATGAAACTCCGCTAGTGGCAGGCTCATCTGTTGTCCAAATAATAGTAGCGGCAGTATCAGTTAAATCGACAACGATAGGGCCAGAAATAATGACTGGTGCAGTAGTATCTGCAGCAGCTAATGTTGTAAAACTAATAATATTACTGGTAGTCGGGCCATTATTGGCATTATCAGTGACATTTACCTGAACCGAATATTTACTTGCAGTATCAAGACTGGAAATTAATACTTTATGATGAGTGCCTAGTTGTGTAACAGAAGTGTTACTGCTTAAATCTGACCCAAGACCATAATTAATTTGAGCTGTTGTCATTTCATCAGTTTCCCATTCTACAATAGCTGAGTTATGAGTAATTTCTGTAATAATAGGTCCTGCAATAATCGTTGGTGCAGTCGTATCTGGTGTGGATAGAGTTGTAAATGTTACCGTCTCAGATTGTATCGGGCCATTACCATTTGCATCACTGGAATTTGCTTGCACACTGTATTGAGTATTTGCGGTTAATTGTGTTAATAAAACTGAATGGTCACGAGTATAGGCAGTTATTGATTCACTTAAATTAATTGAGGAACCTTCTCCATAGTAAACTAAAGATGTTGCTGGCTCGTCAGTTTTCCATATTACGGTTGCAGTTGTGTCGGTGATAGAGGTTATTAATGGTTGAGAAGTTATTTTAGGTGCTGTTGTGTCAGGTAAAGGTAGGATAATATTTTGTAGTATATCTGTTGAAATATTTTGATCAGTTAGTATCGTAATTGGAAAACCACTACCACTTGGAGGAGTAACTTTTAAGTCATTCCAATTTTTAA
>JADGAU010000141.1 GCA_015231865.1 Gammaproteobacteria bacterium
TTTCTGATGAGATTGGCTTGTATGCTCTTTCAGCAGCAAATGCTTTTAAAAAGGTATTTAATAACTGGGTTAGTGGTTTCCAGTCACTTTTTGCAATTGATGCTGACACCAGATACCAGTATTTTGCTTCAAAAGGTATTTTATATGCAAAACGTTGTAAATATCGTAAAGCCATAAATATGCTGGAAATGATTCAAGCAGAAAAGAAGCTTGAGATAGAACCACAAATATACCTTGCCGTCAGTTATATTAAAACTAACCGGGCAGAAGATGGTTATAAGTTGTTAGAATCACTGTCGACAAAACATCCTGGTAATGAACGTATATTATCAATTCTAAGTACTGCATATATACAGGATAATAAATACAACGAGGCATTACCAATTCTTGAAAAATTAATAGACATTGATCCGGATAATATTAAACATAATATGCGTTTGGCAAAAGTTTATGAATCTCTAGAAAACTTTGATAAAGTGATATCTATTTTAACAAATGTAATTAAAATAGATGAAAACAATGCTAAAGCACATCATGCTAAAGGTTTTGCTCATGAGCAAATAGGTGAAAAAGATACTGCTCTAGAACATTATAAAATTGCCATGGATCTTGAAGAAAAATCCACAACCGAATAAACAGATTGTAATACGGAAAGAAAAATATGAAATTTGATGAATGTAAAGCTTGTAGAGACGAAGTCGTCTGGTGGGCATTTTTTGTTAATGTCGCCCAAACTACTTATAAGGGCTTATTAGGTTTTATGACCGGAAGTGCTGCTTTAATTGCTGATGCCATGCATTCAGGGGCAGATGTTGCAGCCAGTCTGGTAACAATATTTAGTTTACGATTGTCTTCACGACCTGCTGATGAAAAATATCCTTATGGTTATGGCAATATACAATATATTTCATCTTCAATAGTTGGCTTAATTCTAATCTTCGGAGCTTTATATTTAATCTACGAATCAGCCATGAAAATATTTATGGGTGAAATAGGAACTCCAAATCCAGTGGCTTTATTAGGTGCTGCTATTTCAGCCTTAACTAATGAAATTATGTTCCGTTATCAAAATTGTGTGGGAACCGAAAACAAAAGCCCTGCGATTATTGCTAATGCCTGGGATAATCGTTCAGATGCAATTTCTTCATTAGCGGTATTAGTCGGTATTTTATTAGCAGTTGTAGGCTTTCCAATTATGGATGGCATCGCTGCAATTGCGGTAGGTATTCTTGTTATTCGTATTGGTATTGAGTTAAATATGGAGGCACTATATGGTTTAATGGATACGACTATTGAATTAGACGATTTAAAATCTGTTTACCATATTGCTCTGGAAACTCCAGGAGTACACGGTATTTCTATGCTCAGAGGCCGTAATGTTGGTGAAGATGTGCAAATAGAAATGGAAGTTTATATTGATAAGAACTTAAAAGTTTTTGAAGGCGAACTAATTGCTGATGCCATTAGTGATAAAATCAAAGAAGAAGAAGCTCATGTTGTTGATGTCTTTATTGGTTTATCACCTATTGATATTGAAAAAAAATAGCGGTTGGTGATCATTAAATAAGAGTACATTTTATGAAAGGTGGTAATTTTATTCTTATTATCGGCAGTATAGTTTTTGGCTCAATTCTAGCTTTAGCCCTTGTACCTGATGATTTTTGGGAACATGATTTACCAATAGCAGAATTTTCTAATAAACCTCAAATTAATGCTAATTCTAAAGGCAATCATTTAGGACGTAATAATACTAAGCCAGCCATAGATCAGGTTTTCAGGGGAAATATAGATTCTAATAGACCGGTTAATTCGGGTATGAACTTTAATCAGTTGGTTCAGCCAATTAATTTTCCTCAGCAACAGTTTAATTCACCGTCACAGTTTGCAACTCAAGAACAGTTTTCGAGTCCGTCGAATGTTCAGAGCCTTTCTCAAGTACAAGGTTTATCAGCAGTAAAACCATTATCGCCTAATAATACCTTTAGTTTTGCCCGAAAAGATCCCGTTGCCAATAATTTTTTTGCTGCTAATGGCTTAAAAAATAATTCTCCTGCGGATGCAGTCAATAGTATGAATAATTTGATGAATAATGTTGCGCTAAACAATAATAATTCTGGAAATACTTTTGCACAGAACAGTTTTACACAGAACACGGCAGCAATACAAAATAATAACATCAGACCTAACAATCTAAATAGTACCCAGGCTAATAATCAACAATTAGACATCCGCACCGGCCCACCAATTACCAGTGATGCCGTGCCACCAGCTACTCATAATGATGGACGAAATCAAAGACCTTGTTCTTTATGTCATCAAGTCAGCCGGGCTAATATGGCCAATATAGAAAGAATGACAAATGGTAAAACATTATCATCAAAAACAACGGAATATAGTGGTGTAATTCAGGCGATTACGAATAAAAAAGCATTAAATGGTTGGCATAGAGTGCATATCTGGTTAAGAAATACGAGTGGCCGAGTAACCGAAGTAATCTTAGCACCAAGCTGGTTTCTAGATTTTACCGGTTGTTCAGTACAAAAAATGGATCAGGTAAGTGGACTTGCTTTTTCAGCCATTAACAATAATAATGCAAGAATTACACAAACGAATATCATCTATGCCAAAAATATTAAAATTAATGGCAATTTATGTCGTTTAAGAAGCAGTTCCGGTTTACCCCTTTGGAGTAATTAAAAGGCGATTTATACTAAATATTGATATTTTTAGTTGACTTTTATTCACTTAATTTATTATGTTAGTTTTTAGTTTTTTTTTTTTAGTTTTTAGTTTTTAGTTTTTAGTTTTCACCCCAGTCCAGGTGAGCTTTCTTATTCTTGACAGGTGTCTTCTCATTCTCATAATAGAAATTCACCTTGAAGTGATAAGTGTTAAATTAAAGGAGAATATAAATGAATTTAGTACACTTTTTATCAGGATCAGCTAGTGGTGCTGGTTTATTAGGTGGATTAATCGGTGTTATTGGTGCAACTTCGGCAAATGTTAATGATGTTAAAGATGGTAGTATTTCCAAGACAGATGCTGGTATTGCAATTGGTAAAGAAGGTGTTAGTGTTGGTGTTGCAACTGCGGTTTCAGCAGCAGCAGCAGGTGCTGTTGGAAGTAGTTTAGCCTTAACTGTTGGTACAGCCTTTGCTGTAGGTGTTGGTGCTAAATATGTCTGGGATTATGGCGTTGAAAAACTGGAAGATCAGTTTTTAGAAAAAGATGAACTTGATAAAGAGCTTCTGGAAACTGAATTAGAAGTAGCTGCTGAAAATACAGCTGTTACTGAATAAGTATCTAATAAATAATTAATAGCAACTACTTCCCCTTTTATTAATAGAAGAAGTAGTTACTATAAATTAATATTTAATTTTAGTTTTAATTTCATATTTCCACTACATAAAGTCACACGTCATTGGTTTTCTAAGTGTCAGATAACAATAATCCTAATCCACCTGATAAACCTATTGCTAGTACTGTAAAAAGTACTAAGAAAAAGACAGTTTCTTCTGTTAAAAAGTCGATTAAAAAGACAGTTAAAAATAAAGTAACCAGAAAGCCATCTAAAAAAACACCTGGTAAAAAAGCAACGAATACTAAAAAACAAAGCATTAGTAACAAAGCAACTAAAAGCCATTTAGCTGAAAATAAGACTACGCAAAAAAAAGCTACTCCAAATAAGACTACGCAAAATAATATTACGCAAAACAATGCTATTCAAAGCAATACTACTCAAAACAAATCGATAAGTAATAAAGCTGCTGAAAAATCTAAGTCCATAAAGGCAAATTCTAAAAAGCAATCACAGCAAACAGAGTTTATTCAACAAGCACAAACTGCTGTTTTAGCTTCTAACAGTAAAGATAAAGATAAAGAACCTTTGGCTGATCATAAACAATCTACTGATAAACACGAGAATAAGTTAATTAATAATTACTTTCTCCTTAAGGAAGGTTCAAAAAAAACATTTGCAGATATGCAAAAAATAGAAATGCAAAAATCAAATTGTGCTGGTCCAGTTGAATTTGGAGATTTATTAAAAAAATTAAAAAATTCGCCATGGGAAAAAATACATGACACTGCAGAAGCTAAATTTATAAAGCCTGATTCTATTAAAGATGGTCCTAGTGAAGAGGATGGTCCTAGTGAAGAGATAGTTGAACAGAATATTGTCATTGAATCGAATAATCCAGATATTCGTGCTGCAGCTAAAATTGACAAAACTGTTTATAAACCAGAAAATCATTCTAATTCTATACCTGCAATCAAGCATAAAGAAAAGATTAAAGATAATGTACAGAGTCAATTATGGCAATTTTTTATAAAAGAAAATAATGCTGACCTGATTGATTCTGAGAGTCAATCAGTGCAAGCAAACGAGTTTGAATCTGATAGTGAACTAGAGCAATTGAACAGTGTTGAGCAGCTTGAATCAACTGAAACGATAAATGAGACTGATAGTGAAGAGCTCAATGGTACACAACAAATCAGTCTTCAAAGTATTCCTAAAGAAGTAGAACAGCATATAAAAGAAACACAATCTGATGTGTCATTGACTCCTATATTAGAAGCTCAACTAGCCTTTTTACAATCACAAAACAGTAGATACCAGCTACCACCACATTCATTTGATAATATAAATAATCAAAGCAATACGGTAAATAACCAAAGTACGACTACTCTAAAAATAAAAGAAGAGCCTTTAGCGGAATTACAAGAGCCTTTAGCGGAATTACAAGAGCCTTTAGCGGAAACACAAGAGCCTTTATCAGAGATACAAGAGCCATTAATAGAGATACATGAGTCTCTTGCGGAAACAGCAGAGCCATTAGCGGAAACAGCAGAGCCATTAGCGGAAACAAAAGAACCATTAGCGGAAATAAAAGAGCCATTAGCGGAAATAAAAGAGCCATTAGCAAAAACAGAAGAATTATTATCAGAGATAACAACTTCTTCACAAGAGATAGAAGAACATGAAAATAATATTTCTGAAGCAATATTAGAAAACTATATCGAACAGGAACAAAATAGCGAACAAGAACTGTATGCTGGACAGGAACAGTATGAATATATGATTTATCCTGATCAGGATGGTAATTATATTCTTAAAAATAATGAGTTAGAAAACCAGTTAACACAGATTATATTGGAGCAAAATATGGCTGATGTTGGTATTTATACTGACCAGAATTTGACAACAAAGTCTATAATACAAGAAGCAACCGAAGAATTAGAACAGGTGTTGGATGATATATCGCAAAAACCTCAACAGATTAAATATGAAACGGAGAATGAAACGGTGACTACAGATACAAGTAATGAAGAAGAACAGATACCTGAAGGTTTACAGGACGCATTAGATGCCGTCAATATCAAACAACCGGAAAAGATTGAACCTCAGATACAGTCAGTGGAAATGAATACAAATGTACATCAGGACAATGGTGGTAATGCTGCGGTAATTCCAGAAACAGACGAAAAACAGTCTGATGAACCATGGTATAAAATCGCTGGCGCCTATATTAGTGACAAAACTGATCGTATTAAGTCAACGATTACTGCAAAATCTGAAACAAATGATATACCAGCAGAACCAGTCTATCAGGAAATAGAAGTTGAAGGTTTATTTGAAGGTGTCGGTCGTACGCTAGTAAACGGTGTAAAAGGGATTGGCCAAATTGGTACTTATACTAAGATTGGTTTTACCGAAGGTGCAAAAGATAGCAAAAATGCCGTTACCACGTTGATTAGTAAAATTAGAGATTAAATTATTATTATAAGTCGGTATTCATTAGCGGGTAGGAGATACCCTCTAATGAAATTTACTCTTCATCATTTAATTTAATACCCATCATTTCATCGTTATGCCAAACTACAAAAGGCTGATGAATGGTGACACTTTCATTATTCCAGTTAAAGGTAACCGCTTTTAAAACTTGCTGAGAGTAAGTTCTGGCTTCCATACAGATACCATTAAACGAAACATTCATGACAGAGCCAAAGCCATGATTGCCTTCAAAATCTTCCCACTTCACTTCAATAACATTTCTAGGTACAGGTATTCTTGGTGCTGAGCGGCGATCATTGGCAAAATGTGTGGTGTGGAAAGTGTGCTCAAGTAAACGATTAAATAACATTCTTTCTGAAAGCGATTGATCTGATAATGACTCTGAAGCTGAATTTTGCTTATTTCCCTGTTTTTGATTAGAGCCAGAAATTAGTGACTTAAAATTATTAAATATTGATGAAATCTTTTTATTATCATTTATAGCTGTTTCAGGTTTATCTTCCTGATCAGGTAGCGCATTATCGCCTGATACTTTTGGAATACCAGACTCATCATGCTGATCTGGCTCTTTCTTGTTGTGTGCTTGATTAATATTTTCAGACCTTACTTGTTGAAGCGGGTGATTTGGGCTTGTATTCGTAAAAGCTGTATTTGTTGCAACAGCATTTGCATTATCTGTATTGATACTATTCGTTGTTTTGCTGCTTAAATTGGCTTCTGCAGATAATTGATTAATTTGATTATTATCAACTACCTGAGTTTGATCCTTGTCTGTCTGTTTATTTTTTACTGGCATAAATCTGCTAGCAAAGGTGGTTTTAATCGGCTGTTGTTTTGGTCCACTTTTGTTATCGCTATTATCCGAGGTTTGAGAACCCGGGCTTTGAGAACCCGGGCTTTGAGAACCCGGGCTTTGAGAACCCGGGCTTTGAGTAACCGGGCTTTGAGGGATGCTAGTAGAACGATAGTATTTTTGTAAAATCAGTCCAGAAGCCACAAATGGCAGCATCCAGGGAAGTGCAGCAGCAGTAACAAGAGTACTGCCAGCCGCTGCTGTTTTCGCTAGTAGTGGAAAGGCAGCATTATGACTGATGATTACGGAAGCAGCAGTTGCAGTTTTAGTTATCCCGGCAATTGATGCGCTAATAGCTGCTGTGCTTGTAGCAATTTTTGCGGTACTGGATTTAGCCGAAAGAACGCCTGATTGACTTGCTCCGGATTTAGCAGCTCCTGAGCCTGCTTTAGTGGCTGCACTTCCCGCCTTGGAAACACCAGATTGTGTAGGAAACCAGGGAAATATGGATGATTTTGCTGTACCGGATTTAGCTTTTAAAACTCCCGACTTAGATGCTCCCGAGCTCTTGGTTGCAGCAGAACTAGCTGCTTTAGAACTAGCCGCTTTAGAACTACCTGCTTTAGAAATGCCTGATTGACTAGGAAACCAGGGGAAAATTGAAGACTTTGCTGTCCCCGTTTTAGCACTACCGGTTGCAGCTGTACTGGATTTAGTTTTAATGCTGGTCTTTGCAGTTGCAAATGGCTCTATTGGAGAAGTTTTGTTAGCAGATGAGCCAGCAGCCTTAGCCGTGGTGGATTTTTCTGAAAACCAG
>JADGAU010000142.1 GCA_015231865.1 Gammaproteobacteria bacterium
GTAGAAAATCGTTATGTTGGTATGAAAGCCCGTGGTTGTTATGAAACACCAGCAGGTATGGTGATGCTTAAAGCTCATCGTGCTATGGAGTCATTAACATTAGATCGTGAAGCAGCGCACTTAAAAGATGAATTGATGCCTCGTTATGCTTCACTAATTTATAATGGTTATTGGTGGTCAGCAGAAAGAGAAATGCTACAGGCAATGATTGATCAGTCACAAGAAGTGGTTAATGGTGATGTAAGAGTTAAGTTATACAAAGGTAATATCACTGTCGTTGGTCGTCGCTCAGATACAGATAGTTTGTATGATGATGCTATTGCAACCTTTGAAGATGATGAAGGTGCCTATAACCAGCAAGATGCCGAAGGCTTCATTAAACTTAATGCATTACGTTTAAGAACGGCTGCTAAAAGAAAAAGCAATAAGGCAAAGTAATATGAGATTACTACATACAATGCTCAGAGTAGGTAACCTGGAAAATTCGATACAATTTTATCAGGATATTTTAGGCATGAAACTATTGCGTCAAAAAGAATATCCTAAAGGTGAATTTACTTTAGCATTTTTAGGTTATGGTGATGAAGCAGATAATACGGTTCTAGAGTTAACCTATAATTGGGGTACATCCAGTTATGAAATAGGAACTGCTTTTGGGCATTTAGCCATTGAAGTAGCTGATGTCTATCAAGCGACTGACAAAATAAAAGAGAAAGGCGGTAAAATAATCCGAGAAGCCGGTCCAATGAATGCGGGCGCAACCATTATTAGCTTTGTGGAAGATCCTGATGGATATCAGATTGAATTAATAGGTAAAAAATAATTTTAATTTAGGATAATTAGGCAGAAGATGGAAAATAGCCAAGCCCATTCTGTTTCAATATTTGGATATTTTAAAGATAAAGCATGAGGAATATAGACGCCACCATGACCATTGGCTAAATCTCTTGTATATTGTTCATAAGCTATTTTCAAATGATTTTTTATAGCTGAAATTAATGGCTCTGGGAAAGTGACAACTCGATCTTTAAAGCCCTTCCCATTTCTAACTAAAATGGTTTGGTAGTGAAAATCAAAGTCTTTAACTCTTAATCTAACGCTCTCCATGACTCTTAGTCCTGAGCCATACATTAAGCTTACTAATAACCATTGAACACCAGATAGTTGCGATAATATTGCTTTAACTTCTTGTTGACTTAACACCGTTGGAATATTAACTTTTCGCCTGGCATAAACTAAACCATCTAACTCACCAAAAGGCTGATTTAATACATGACGATACATGAAAACCACCAAAAGTAGGGCCCATGAGGGCATGAATTTAATGCTTGGTTTTGCGTCGCAGAGGAGACTTTACGTTCCATAGCAAGGTAGTTTAAAAACTGCTGAACTTCTTTCCCTCCCATTGTTCTTGGATGATTTTTATTATGAAATAAAATAAATCGTTTAATCCAGCTTATATAGGTTTGCTCTGTTCGATAACTATACCCAAAGGGCACCGAGGTAATGTCTAACACGTATTGCTTCTTGAACAGATAAAAGGAACTCTGAAGTTAACTTTTTCATGACTTCTCCACTTATTATTTCACTGTTAGCTTGACGAGTTCTTACTCGGTTCACTTTTGGTTTAATATTACGGATTTAGAGTTATTATCACAGTAAGTTAAATCCTCATTTGTTGTAGGATTTATCTGATATTGTTAATCTGTATAGCTTTTAAGTGTAAAAGATTGATTTATTTTAGTTATAGTAAACTTATTACAGGTATCTATATGCCAAATTAGTAGACGAAGTATTAGCATGGGCAAAGTAATTTATCCACAAATTGTGGCGATTGGGTTGTTAAATTATTTGCTTTAATTTTATAGCGTTATATACTAGTTGATATCGCTATCAGGTGTAACTTAATCTAAGATTGGCAGATAAGATGTTATGCACAATACAGGTTTAGGAATCTATAAATGTCAGATTCAACCGTCATAATTTTAGAAATAGTAAAAGGTTCAGCACAAATCCTGGCCGTTGCCTATTTGTTTACGCTCATCTTCAGAGTGAACATTGCCAACCAAAAAAGAAGGGATTTTTTTCATGGAGTGACTTATGGGCTGTTAGCATCTCTGGCAATGGTTTCAGCTTTTGTTGCTCAGGAAGGCATAATCTTCGATGCCTGCACTGTAATTATAGGTATTGGCTCAGCAATTAGTGGTCCTATCGCGGCAGTCACGACCGTAGGGATTGCTATACCCACTCGGGTAGCTATTGGAGGTCCCGGTCTTAATGTAGGGATCATAAATATACTGATACCAGCAATAGCTGGTTCTATATTTTGGGCGCTAGTTATCACTAAAAGAATACTGCCAAGACGCATCAATGTTTGGGTCTTAGGTGTAATCATCCACACTCTCGCGCTTATATCATTTTTCTTGCTCCCCTTTCAGGCCAAAGACACACTGAGTCTAATAGCAGTGCCTTTTTTGATCGTATTTCCTTTGCTTGGTCTTGGTGCTTATCAGATGCTCATATCAGAAAGAGAGCGGCTAGAAACTGTCAATGAGAACATCAGGCTTACCAAAAGTCGTGATACAGCTTTGAAAGATTTGACTGAATCTTTGAAAAACACAATTGAAGCAATTGCTTTGACCGTAGAAAAGAGAGACCCGTATACATCCGGGCACCAAAAAAATGTTGCAGTTCTAGCTAGGAAGATCGGTATGGAAATGGGTCTCCCTGAACATCAGCTCCTTGGGATTTGGTTGGGAGCGGTTATTCACGATATTGGAAAAATTTACATGCCAGCAGAAATCTTGAATAGGCCTGGAAAACTAACAGATGAAGAGTTTGGGCTTATTAAGTTACATCCAAAAATAGGTGCGGAAATTGTCGAACATATCGAATTTCCTTGGCCGATTAAAGAAATCATATCGCAGCATCATGAGCGACTAAATCGTTCAGGTTATCCCAATGCTCTTAAAGATGAAGAGATAGTGCTAGAGGCAAAAATTGTTGCTGTAGCAGATGTTGTAGAAGCTATAACTTCACACAGACCATACCGACCGGCGCTGGATGTGGAAGTCGCGATTGAAGAATTATCCAGTGGGAGGGGCATTATCTACGATGAGAGGGCGGTCGATACGTGCCTCAAAATTATAGAAAATGATACTCTTGAAAACATACTGTTGCAGGATGGTTTGTGAATTCCCGACGCATAACAAGTACAGCCAGGAGGACAGAAATTTCGATGCGCTCCATTTTTGCCTCTGCTGTAGGCGTTAGTTCTATAAAACACACATCAGCAGCAGCCTTATAATTTTTTATTAACCTGCTATAATGATTATATGGTTAAGAAACAGAGTTATATCAAAGTCGTTGACGAAAGATACACATTACCGACTAAAAAAGGTGGAGGAACAATCAGAATCGAAGCTTGGGAAGATAAAAAAGGCGTTTTGGTGAAATATAATATTGCTTATATAAACCCTCAGTTATTTTCGCAGGACAATGGCCGTGTATTTGGTTATGACAATGCCCATAATTATCATCATAAACACCATATGGGACAAATTGAACCTGTTACGGACTTTATAAGTTATGAAAACCTTATTGAGCGTTTTGAAGTTGAAATTAAAGAGTATATAAAATGACTGTAGAAATAAAATCTGGTTCTCTTTCTGATTTTTTTCAATCAGCTAGAGAAACAGCTAAAGAAATAGACGAAGGAAAAAAAATAACGCGTAAAAATACTGTGTGGGTTGATTCTGCTGATTTAGTTCAGTTGTTGAAACCAGAAAGAACAAATTTAGTGCAATACTTACGCAAGGAGAAGAAAGTTATTTTTTCGAAATTACTTGAAGTTTTAAAACGTTCGCCTGCAAGTTTAAATAAAGATCTTCAGATATTATCTAAATATGATCTCATCCGTATATCCAGAGAAAGTAATCCAGGGCATGGTATACACAAAGTTATTGAGTCAAGTTTGGGCAATGAAAAAATTGATTTCAGAGTACAAATTTAATAAAGAACTAACAATTTCATTAACCTGGATTTTAAACCTCCACTTAGTTACGGGCTAAAATCAGGTTATAAACAACGTTATACGCAAAAAAGGATAAAAATCAGTGGCTAAAGTTTACGTTCTAAACAACGATGGAAGTACAGAATCAATGTCAGGGATACATTGCAAGAACGAGGACCTAGAACTTCAGAGAATTCTGGAAAAAAATCCTGATCTCATACCTGGTGATTAGATAAATCCGATAGATCCAAGACGCTGGTTGGTTGTTAAACGTGAAATGCCGGTTCCTGATCCAAGCACTGGAGACAACAGATGGAGTATTGATTTGTTTTTTGTGGATCAAGATGCAATGCCCACTTTTATTGAGTGTAAAAGATATAACGATACTCGCGCAAAAAGGGAGGTTGTAGGTCAAATGCTCGAATATGCTGCAAATGGTCATTATTACTGGTCTAAGGAAGACATGCGCACATATGCCGAGCAAGTCGCCGATAAAAACGGCATATCCCTAGAGGAAGAAATAAAACGCCTTCAGCCCGAAGAGGCTAAATCTGTCGATGAATTCTTTCAAAATATTCAGGATAACTTGAGGGAGGGACAGGTTCGATTAGTATTTTTCATGGAAGAATCTCCACCAGAATTAAAAAGTGTAGTTGATTTTCTTAATAAGCAAATGGAACGCTCAGAGGTGCTTCTAGTAGAAGCTCGTCAATATGAGCATAAAGGCACTAAAATTGTAACGCCTATCTTGTTTGGCTTTACCGAAGAAGCGCGAGAAGTCAAGAAAACTGTATCTGTAACAACAGGGCAAAGAAGGAAATGGAGCAAAGAAACTTTCTTTGACGATGCGCGCGAGCGCTTGACGGAAAAAGACGTTACAGCCATCAAACAACTATTTGACAAATCACAAGAATTAAAATGTGAGCTTTCGTGGGGCACTGGTAAAATCAGTGGGTCTTTTTCTGCTAAATGGCCACACTTAGGCGAATACTCAGTTTATTCAGTATTTTCAGATGGCTCAATAACGATTAATTATGGTAGCTTCAAGAATACTCCTGAACAAAAAGAATTTATCGCATATCTTAAAGAAGAATTATCCAAAAATACTGGGATATCCGCACCAGATGACTACGAAAGACGTTACCCAAATTACAAAATAAATGACTGGTCTGAAAACGTTAATGGTCTTCTTACGGTGATAGAGTTAATTAATGATAAGTTTCCAGCGCCAGAAAGCGTATAACAAGGCGCTTGTTCGGACGTTTACTACGCTGCGCTGCACTTCGTTCACGCAGCACAGCTTGGTCGTTATGTTTTTTGGAGCAGTTTCGAGATAGTGGCTAATGGCAGAAATAAATTTTCTAGTTTCTCAGGTAGAGAAATAAAACCAAATTGTTGGTAATAAGTTTTGGCTCTTTGATTTTTTGCATCAACAAAAAGACCTGCAATACCTAAATTTGAAGCTACCTCTATAGTTTTGTTCATTGCTTCAATTATAAGTAACTCTCCATATCCTTTTCTTTGCTGCTTAACTGCTACAGCTAAACGAGCTAATTTTACTGCAGGAATTTGTTTAGGGTATTTTTTTTCCCAGCTTTCAGGTAGTTTATTTGCCTGAACCTCACAGGCAATTAGTGTCATATACGCAATGATTGAAGTCGGTTGTTCATCATCGATTAAAACAAAAGTTTTGGAAATACCTTTATTCAAATGCTGTCTTGCAATATGTTGTAAATATAAATTTAATTCGTCATTATCACAGTCAAAATCTGCACGATTATGCATTTTAGAAAGAGTTTCTATTTTCAGCACAAAAATTAGCCAATTTTGCTATTGTAATTATTCATAGCACTTTTTAGTCTCGCATTAGGTTCAGGCGGCTCAGATAATGCCTCAAAAAATATTTTGGAATCTTTCTTTCCTAAAGTAATTAACTTATCTTTCTCAATAATATTTTCAGCTTTTTCTAGTGCTGCCTGAACTAAAAATTGATTTAAAGTTGCTCCCATAATAGAGGCTGCCATTTCCAAGGTATCCTTTATACTTTCATTAACCCTGGCTGTAATTCTCTCAGTTTTTGCAGTTGTCATAGCCTTTTCCTGTTTGTGGTGCCAAATTGTCACCTCCATTGTAAACAAACATAACAATTTCATCAACCTGAATTTTAACCCACCTCTAAGTTACGGGTTAAAATCAGGTTATAAACAACGTTATAAATCAAAACCTCAAACTCCTCATTCATTTGTGCTACAATAAAGTTATCATCAAGTGATAATTTGTATAGGTAATCTCATTTTTGGAAAAAGATATAGGTTTAGAAACTTTACTTCTGCTTAATAATGAAGTTTTTCCAATGGAAAATGGTTATTGGACTAAAGTTGAAGCCAAAGTTGTTACTAGCAATGAGAACATTCCCCATGGGATTAAGTATTCATTAACATTACATGATCGAAATAATATAAGAGTCTTAGGTTATGATAATGCTCATGGCATAAAACCCAAAAAGAAAAAGTATGTTGCTAAACGATTAGTTTGGGAGCATAAACATAAAAGAAATTTAGTTGAGCCATACGAATTTGAAAATGCTAGTCAATTACTTGAAGATTTCTGGTCTGATGTTGATAAAATGTTGTTTGAGAAATAATAAAGGTAAGTTAAATGAAAGTCATGAATGTTGGAATTATGTCACGAGAAGAGTATCAGAAGAGAACAATTTCGATAGTTAAAGGTGAATATAAACCCAAAAAGAATGAACCAAAGGTTTGGTTTGAGTCTATAAAATCACTTTCACAGGTATTAAGCAATGAAAATCAGGAACTTTTAAAACTGATTATAGAATATCAACCAAAATCTCTTACTGAACTTGAATCATTGAGCCATAGAAAGAAATCTAATTTATCACGAACCCTTAAGACTTTGGAAAATTATGGAATAGTCTCTTTACAGAAAGTAAAGGGAAAAATTACTCCACTAGTTAAAGCAACAGATTTTAAAGTAGAGTTTGGCTTAAACTCAGTTGTATCACATTAGAAAAATTTATAACAATAAAATTCAGCTGACCTTCTACCATCGGCAGCTGATTTAAGTCGTTCTCAAATCATAATTAATCAGCAAGTTTGTATATAAAAACATGCCTTCCGTGCTATCATGTTTTTATGATCAAATCATTTAAAAATAAAGAAACAGAAGATATTTTTTATGGTAGAAATTCTAAAGGAGCAAGAAAAATTCTTCCTCAACAACTTTGGAAGATTGCATCAAGAAAGTTAGATCAAATTGATTCAGTGAGTTCTCTTGACACTATATAATGTTCCTCCTGGTAATAAATTAGAACCATTATCAGGCGATAGAAATGGTGAATAT
>JADGAU010000143.1 GCA_015231865.1 Gammaproteobacteria bacterium
AAACGGATTGTCAATTGCAGCTGCTTTTGGGAAACCCACCTGGGATAGGCATTTACTCAATTCTAAAGACAAATTGCTTAAAATTGGTACTTCTGAAGAAATTCCCGGATTTGCAATCATGGTTCACCCACGTTTGTCAGAAGAAACAAGCTTAAAAATTAGACAGGCAATGTTTAAATTTTCAGAGACTGAAACTGGAAAAACATATTTTAAAGAATCTGGACTAAAAGGTTTTCGCTTGGCGAACGAGAAAGATTTTAAACAACTTGATGAGTACCTGGTTGAAATCCAGGCTAGTAAACAATAATGTTGAAAACATTATTTGGTAAGCTGGTTTTAGTCATTGTTACCATTCAAACACTATTTTTTTTATCATTATTTGTCAATTTAAAATCTACTCTGGATGATTTTATAGAAAATGAAAAAAAAGCAGAGAGTGAAAAATTTCAATTGCTGTTTAACTCTTCTATTGCTCCCGATCTTTTCGCCCAGGAATATGTCTCTATCCAGCGTTTTATTGAAGATGTGAAACATAATAATCCTGAAATTGTCCGTATCGCTGTTATTGATATTGATAATAGAGAGATTGCTTCAGTTGGTAAATTAGACGAGGCAGTAATAAAAAAATTCTCCATCAGTCTACAGATTAGTGGCGAGATAGTTGGAACTGCTAATTATTTCTTATCAAATAACCGTCTGGATCGGTTGCTTTCTTCAATCTTAATAAGCACGGCACTCATAAGCAGTATCCTTCTTATTGTTAGCATTCTTCTTATTTTAATTTCAACACGTTTTATCACAAAAGGTTTAAGGTATTTACACAAAGCAAGTGTTGAACTTTCTGAAGGAAAACAACCGGAATATATTGAAAATAATTCATCTGATGAGATAGGGGCGTTGACTTCACGTTTTAACGATATGATTGATGCAATATCAAATCGAACACAAGAACTGCTTAGAAAAGAGCATGAGCTTACAGTAATCATTGAAAATATTCCAAGTATGCTATTTGTAAAGGATGTAAAGGAACTTCGTTTTTTACGTTTTAATAAGGCAGGAAGTCGCTGAGTTCAGGAGTCAAATAACCAATGCTAAAAAAAATTACTATTACCTACTATCTTTATTGTTCTTACTTATGGCTTTTGGGTTAGCCCTGATTTTAAAGAAATTTCAGCCGGTGTCGCGGTATTCTTATTTGGCATGTTGTTTTTAGAAGAAGGTTTTAAAGCTTTTACCGGCGGATTATTAGAACGCTTATTAAACAAAACCACCGATAAATTATGGAAAAGTGTCAGCTTTGGTGTCGTTTCCACTACTATCATGCAGTCAAGCTCACTTGTTTCTGTTATCACTATCTCCTTTTTAAGTGCCGGGTTAATTTCTCTGGCTGCAGGTATTGGTATTATTTTCGGTGCAAACCTAGGTACAACAACTGGCGCCTGGTTAATTGCTGGTTTTGGTTTGAAAGTTAAAATATCAGCTTATGCTATGCCAATGCTGGTATTTGGTATTATCCTGGTTTTTCAGAAATCCTCTCACCTGAAAGGCATTGGGTATATTCTCGCGGGGCTTGGTTTTTTGTTTTTAGGTATTCACCATATGAAAGAGGGCTTTGAAGCCTTTAGAACAACTATTGATTTAAAAGCCTTTGCTGTGGACGGATATACAGGATTGTTTTTATTTACAGCGCTCGGTGTTGCAGCTACAGTCATTATGCAATCTAGTCACGCGACACTGGTTATTATTATTACTGCTTTAGCTGCGCAACAAATTACCTATGAAAATGGGCTTGCCTTAGCGATTGGGGCTAATATTGGTACCACAATTACTGCTATTATCGGTTCAATGAGCTCTAATGTTCAGGGTAAACGACTGGCAATGGCTCATTTGATATTTAATATGGTAACCGCCTTAATTGCGGTCATTTTTATCTATCAGATTATTGATATGGTCGATCGGTTTTCAAACTCCGTTGGCATTGAGCAAGATGATTACACCTTAAAACTAGCTGTTTTTCATACTATTTTTAATTCGATTGGTATTTTGGCGATGATTCCTTTTACCAATGTTTTAGTTAATTTTCTTAATCGAATATTACCGGATAAAAAAGTAGATATTGCCACCCCTATTTATTTATCTGAAGCTGCTGAAAATATGCCTGATACTGCTTTAGAGTCAGTACGCAAAGAAACTTTACGCCTATATGAAAATGCATTTACGATAATTGCTCATGGCCTGAGCTTGCATAGGCACGACATTCTTTCCACTCGTGATGCAGAGCTGATTGTTAACGATACTAAAAAGCCAATGCCTATTGATATTGATGATGAATATAATAAAAGTGTGAAGGGGCTTTATAGTGAAATTGTTGCCTTTATAAGTCGTGCACAAGCTCAAATGACGCCTGAACAGGCTGAGGAATTATATGAATTGCGTTCAGCAGGTCGAGATATTGTTGAGTCAATTAAAGACACTAAACACATGAATAAAAATCTATCGACTTATATTGTTTCTAAAAACCAACATATCCGTGGTGAATATAATAAAATTCGAAAGCAGCTCATGCTAATTTTTAGAGAGTTAAATGAAGTTAGCCAGACGGGTGATATCTTATCACTGGATAACTTAATTCTTGAAAGCAAAATGAATGATACAACTGAAAACGGAACTCTTGAGAAGTTAATACATGATAATAAAATTACGGCAGAAATGGCCACTTCGCTCATGAATGATATGTCTTATTCACATGATGTCAGCAAACATTTATTACAAATGGGTAAGGTGTTATTTGCAACCGGAGATATAGATATGAAAGTAGTAGAACGTAGTATTATGTTAGATGAAAATGAAATGGATGAGCTAGCTGCCGCTACTCAGAAATAGAGTAAAACAATTAATATAGGGATTAATTATGAAAGCACCTAAGCTAATAAAATTAGTTAAACAATACATATCTGCAGATAAAAAAAAGCAGTCTGATGATATTAAGTGTTTTAAAGATATTCTAAAAAAGCTTAAGAAAAAAGAAAACTCATTAAAAGACAAGCTTAAAAAAGAATCCGATAAAAAGTCACGCCTGACTTTAGAAAAACAATTGTCGGTTATTCATGCGCAACGAAAAAAAGGTATTGAAGCAATTAAAAAAGCTAAGAATCAATAACTTGATCAATGAAATTATTACTCAAGAAGTTTGTGGAAATTCCCTCCTCTTCCCTTATCCCCCGTTATTAAGGGGGAAGAGCCTAGAAGTACACGGACTTATTGAATAATTACAGATAAATAGAATAATGCCTAAAACCTTAATTATTTATTCCACAACAGATGGGCAAACTAGAAAGATTTGTCTGCGTTTGCAGCAAATATTAGAACAACAAAATAATCTAGTCACATTAATTTCTGTCACTGAGTCAGACTCTGTTAATTTATCTATATTTGACAAAATTATTATTGGTGCAAGTATTCGATATGGCAAGCATAATAAAAATATTTATGAATTTATTAACACCAATCGTGCAATGCTTGAAAGTAAAGTAAATGCTTTTTTCTCAGTGAATGTTGTGGCACGAAAACCGAATAAAGACACACCAGAAACAAATCCATACCTGAAAAGGTTCCTTAGTCAAGTTTCATGGCACCCAAAAAAATTAGCTGTTTTCGCGGGTAAAATTGAATATCAAAAATACACTTTCTGGGATCGTACAATCATCAGATTAATTATGTGGATAACTAAAGGTCCAACGGATCCAAAGGCAAATATTGAATTTACGGATTGGGAAAAAGTAAATAAGTTTGGCGAAGCACTTTCAAAAATGTAGAACTCTGTCTAAAATAATGCATATCTCAGCAAAATTATGTTTTGGCTAAACACCAAATATACCACTAATCTTTGAAAATGCAGGCTGCGTTACTTTGCCTTCGTAGGCCCTACTAAGGCAAAAAGCCTTGCTGCATTTCCAAATATCAGCGATATAAACATTCAGCAAGCTTGAAATAAAAAAAATGGTAAATTATTAATTTGAGACTCAATTTATGTTAATTGATATAATATAATTTCTATCATTATATATTTAATAAGGAACTACAAGATGCGATTACCCGATTGGATAATGTCCTTTATCAGCCTTTTTGTTGTATTTATCGGAATGAATATTTTTAATAATCCTCTGCTTAATATTTTCGATATAGTTTCTGTCCAAGTCGGTGAAAGTCACAAATTAATTGGCACTATTTGTTTCTTAATCGGTTTATGGATGCTTTACACCATTTACCGCTGGCAACTTGATTTAAAACAATTACGAAAAAAGAATGTGCAAAAAGTGAAGACTTATCATTAAAAAATCTAACTATTTCACCTGCGAAGGCAAAATGGGTAGGCACTAGTTCCCAAAATATCAATAAGCCAATAAACTCAATACTCCTTAATTACATAGGAATGAGTGTTTAATTAACGAAACTCATGAAATATACGCCGAGTGCTGATCGTATATTTTTAGTAACTGTACTTCACTGAACAGTGAACTAAAAGCTATTACGATGGTATTGACTAATCTGATGAAATTTTCGTTGTAATATTCTTTTTCTCCATAGTATTGATCCATGAGAAAACGTGTATAGATATTTATAAATTTTGGCATATCTTCTTTGCTGAAATTAATTTCATGCTCATCGTCTAAAACATTAAATTCATTTATTGTCGAAGTATCAATTACAGGGCACTCAATATCACGAAAATTGTAACGGTTCATATTAAAGTAATATTCATAAATTGCTTTAGCATTTAGAACGGGCTTACAGATCTCACGAATTGTTGACTCAACCTTGTGAATAACTCTATTAAACCTTGTGTCTTGCTCAAGTTGATTGAGCATTTCATTGACTGATTTAATCAGTACCGGAACGGAATTATTTTTTAATTCAATACCGGACTGTTTATTATCAATTTTTTGTAAAAATGACTTTTGTTCATTAAGTACCGGCAAAAGCTCAGACCAAATAAACAATGAAAATAAACGAGTTGCTTCGCAGATAAAACTATCATTCTTATTTTTTTTATCTTTCTCAATAATCAACAAAGAAGAGAGACTTGTCAATAATTCTACTGGCATCGGTATTTTGTTATCCTTGATATTAGCATGAGCTAATTTAAGAAGAGAATTCGCCTGTTTTTGAGTAATCATAGTTGCTAAATTTTACTTATCACGTTTTATTAATTGAATTCGACATAAGAGTATTTCTTTATCTTGATACAATTTTCCAATTATATCACCAAACAATTTGGTATTATGTGGATTAGCTAGTATTCCTCCCAGAAAAATTGCAGTTAAAACTACTCCGAATGCCTAAATCACTAAAATGGTAAAATCAAACCTAGCTTTGTCTTTAAATGTTAATATAATTTATCTATTCTTATTAGAACAGCTTACAACAACTGAAATTTATATTTTATCTAGTGTATATTTTGTACAATTATGACAAAATAAAGTAATTTTATTATCAACTGAGGCCAATACTAACAATTAAATTTAAGGTAGTATTTTTGGTTTATTTATTTTACTTCAATATTTAGTATGACTCATGACACAAGAATTTCCTTTAGTAATCGTTGGCGGCTCAGCAGGCTCATTAAAACCTATACAAGATCTTTTCTCAGTTATAGAAAGTTCCTGTGGGGCTGCTTTTATTGTCATTCAGCATATGAGTCCGGATCATGAAAGTCATTTAGATCAACTGATTGCCAAACGTACAATTATGCCTGTTGAGAAGCTTATGGATGGCATGAAACCTTTACCAAATCAGGTTTTAATTAACTTACCCGGTAAATTTCCGGTATTACAGGATACCTTTCATTATATTTCACCTGATAACACGCATCGACCAATTGATCGTTTGTGTGAGTCTCTACCTCCTAAAATTGCAGAAAATACCATTCTCGTTATACTATCTGGAAATGGTAACGATGGTAAAAAAGGTGCTGCTGTAATTAAAAAATGTTTAGGAAAAATTATTGTTCAGGACCCTGGAACAGCAGCTTTTACCGGAATGCCACAAAGTATTATTGATGAAGAATTATCTGATCTTATTTTATCTCCTGATAAAATTGGAGAAGTTTTAAGTTTTATTGATAATGAGGAACAGTTACACAAATATCTTACAGAAAATCACTCTAAACAGGCTGATTTACTGGAATTTGAGAAAATTCTGCTCTTAGTTAAAGATATTGCCAATCAGGATATGAGTGCATACAAACCCAGTACGCTAAAACGCCGTATTCAACGTAGGATGGGATTGTATCATTACGATACATTTGCTCAATACCATAAATTATTGCTTAAAGACTTTAAAGAACTGGAACAACTATCAAAAGACTTATTGATTGGGGTAACAACATTTTTTCGTGATTCTGAAGCCTTTAAAATACTTAAAGAACAAGTAATACCCGAACTGTGTCGTAACCAAGATCAGCAACCATCTATCAGAGTGTGGATTGCAGGCTGTTCTACCGGAGAAGAAGCTTATTCTATTGCCATTTTACTCATACAACACTATTCAATGCACAAAAAACCTCCAAACATACAGATTTTTGCAACTGATATTGACAATGCAGCACTGGAAGTTGCAAGAACAGGCGTTTATACCAAAGAAGCCTTATCTCAACTTGCTCCTGAATTAGTAACGGCCTCTTTTATCGAAGATAAAGGTAGTTATCGGATTAATAAACAAATACGTGAGAGTATTGTTTTTGCATCGCATAACCTTATTACTGACCCACCTTTTTCCAAGTTGGATTTAGTGGTTTGTCGTAATTTATTAATCTACTTAAATTCGATCAATCAGAAAAAAATCTTAAGTCTATTTCATTTCGTTCTTAACGAAAATGGTTATTTGTTCCTGGGAAGTTCTGAAAATATTGGTAATATTGGACGTCATTTTAATGCCATTTCAAAGCAGTGGCGCATTTATCATCATACCAACACAGCACCACGTCGCCCGCCAATATTACCCATCAATGTTGGTATGTCAACCGTCAAAGATGGTCAATCAGCTTTAGCAGGTAATCGATTCGGCATTGGTCAGGAACACTATTATAATCAGATCATTCAAAGTTATGGTCCTGTTCATTTACTTATAAACAAACAGCATCAATTATTATATGTTTCTGGACCAGCGGAACAATACATTAGTATCCCTGTGGGACAAGCTTCTCATGATATTTTTAAAATTGCTCGTACCAGTTTAAGTGCATCCCTACGATCTGCAATTAATCAGGCCGAATCTGAAAACCGTCGCATAGCCAAT
>JADGAU010000144.1 GCA_015231865.1 Gammaproteobacteria bacterium
AGAGTTGATCATAATCAGCCCGTTTTTTAGAATCGCTCAAGACATCATATGCCTCAGATATCTCTTTAAATCGGGCTTCACTTCCTTGGGATTTGTTGACATCCGGATGGTGTTCGCGGGCCAGTTTACGAAAGGCTTTTTTAATCTCATCTTGGCTGGCAGACTGTTGCAGGCCCAGCGGTTTATAAAAATCTTTAAATTCCACAAATTCATAAATAATTAGTATTTCAGCTTCTTGTGACATCACAAAATCTCTATAGTTGACTTAATCAAATGAAATTATATTACTTTATTTTAAAATGAAATCATATAAAGTTAATGATAATGTTTCCTTCAAGCTAAATAACTCAGTTGAATCATTAATAACTCAATTGAATCATTGCTTAAAAATGTGTATCCATAGTGAATAGAATTGGTTAGTATTTGCTTATTATTTTTACTTTATCAGGAGTTGCCTTATGAAAGTAGGAACACCATTATCGCCAACAGCCACTAAAGTTTTATTTTGTGGCGGTGGCGAATTGGCCAAAGAAGTGGTAATTGAATTACAGCGATTTGGAGTAGAGGTGATTGTTTTAGATCGCTATGAAAATGCGCCCGCTATGCAAGTTGCACATCGAAGTCATGTGCTAAATATGCTTGATGGTGACAAATTACGAGCAATAATTGAAAAAGAAAAACCGGATTATATTGTGCCAGAGATAGAAGCGATTGCTACGGAGACTCTGGTTAAGCTTGAAAACGAAGGCTTTCATGTAATTCCAACGGCTCGAGCAGCACATTTAACGATGAACCGTGAAGGCATAAGACGTTTAGCATCCGAAGAATTAGGTTTAAAAACATCTCCCTATCAGTTTGCAGAAACCAAAGAAGAATATTTAAATGCAATTAAAGCAATCGGTATTCCCTGTGTTGTCAAACCTATTATGAGTTCTTCCGGCAAAGGGCAAAGCACGATCAAATCTGAAGCAGATATTGATAAAACCTGGGAATATGCACAACAAGGCGGGCGTACAGGTGAAGGAAAAGTGATTGTAGAAGGTTTTGTTGATTTTGATTATGAAATTACACTATTAACTGTTCGACATATCAATGGTACAAGCTACTGCGAACCGATTGGACATCGTCAGGAAGATGGTGATTACCGTGAATCCTGGCAGCCGCAAGCGATGAGTGACATTGCGATGACCAAAGCACAAGAGATTGCCAAAGCAATTACCGATAATTTAGGGGGGCGAGGAATTTTTGGAGTCGAACTTTTTATTAAAGGTGATGAGGTAATTTTTAGTGAAGTTTCCCCAAGACCCCATGATACCGGTTTAGTAACCCTAATTTCTCAGGACTTATCAGAGTTTGCTTTACATGCCAGAGCAATATTAGGTTTACCAATTCCTCAAATAAAACAAAATGGAGCTGCTGCCTCTGCTGTTATTTTAGTTCAGGGCGAATCCAGTCAGGTTTCATTTGCAAATATTGATCAAGCCTTAGCCGAACCTGATACCCAAATTCGTCTATTTGGTAAGCCAGAAGTTGTTGGCCAACGACGTATGGGCGTGGCGATAGCCTTATCAGAGACCATTGAAAAATCAATCGTAAAAGCAAAAAAAGTTGTGAGTAAAATTAAATTAGATTTATAATTTATCCAATATCAAAATATCGATTTAGCAATGTATTAAGTTGTGAAAAGTTATGAATGAATTTATCTATATGAATTATGTTTTTATTATAAAAGTTATAGCCAATGATAAAAGAAATTAACATCAAACAATTGAGAATTGGTATGTATGTCCATGAACTTAACTGTTCCTGGATGGATCATCCTTTTGCAAGCAATAAATTTAGTATTTCTACTATCAAAGACCTAAAGAAAGTCCAGGCTTTAAGAATTAAAACCATAAAAATAGATACGGTCAAAGGTTTTGATATTGAACTAGAAACAGAACAAACGCAGCAAGAGCCTGCAGAGGCAATTACTGAAGCAGAAGCAGAAAATCAAATACAAGACGATGACGGTCACAAATCTCAGCCACTGAATTTAGATATTCCTACTAATGTTAAAAGGCAATCATTAGCAACAACCAGGAAAAAATCCAAAGAAATTAAAACACAGGCAGAGCAGGCAATTACCAATGTCATGGCTGATGTCAAACTTGGTCAGCAAGTACAGATGGATCTTGTGGGCGATGTTGTTGGTAATATGACCGAATCAGTTTTGGATAACGCAGATGCACTGTTAGGCTTATCTCGAATTAGAAATCAGGATGTCTATACGTTTGAACATTCAGTCAATATTGGTGTACTGATGATGTCCTTTGCAAAAAGTAAAGGTATGTCTGCCGATGATATACATGAAGTTGGAGTCGGTGGTTTATTACACGATATTGGTAAAACATTGACCCCCCCGGAAATTTTAAACAAGCCTGCTAAATTGACCGATGAAGAAATGGTTATTATGCGCCGACATGTTGTTGATAGCAGGATAATACTAGAAAAAACACCTGGCATTAGTCAAATGGCATTGGATGTTGCTGCTATGCATCATGAAAAATATGATGGCAATGGTTATCCTTTAGGCTTAAAAGGTGATGAAATTAGTGAGATTGGACAAATGTCAGCGATTGTTGATGTTTATGATGCATTAACTGCCGATCGTTGTTATCACGATGGGCAAGACCCCTCCGTTGTTTTAAAACGTATGTTGTCCTGGTGCGGCACGCATTTTAATTCACATGTAATGCAAGAGTTTATACATTGTATCGGTATCTATCCGCCAGCAACTTTGGTTATGCTAAATCAGCAGTATTTAGCGGTAGTTGTTGAGAATAATCAGGGGAAACTATTAGAACCTACGGTGATCCCGGTTATAAATACCAAGACACGTGAAACGATGAAGCCGGTGGTAATGAACCTATCAAAACAAAGTAAATTAAAAGTGACCAGTGCTGAATCAGATGCAAAATGGAATATCAATCCGCAAAAGTATTTGGATTATGTTAGATAATTAATAGCTTACAGTTTACAGTAGTCAGTTGTCAGAAATCATTTCTGGATTACACTATTTAAACTGTCCACTGTCCACTGTCCACTGTCCACTGTCCACGGCCATTTAGGCTTGTAATAACTTCATCACATGACCCTGAGCTGAATTAGCATGTCCTTGCATGGTCATAGCAAAATCATTAAGTATCATGTTACGAGTTAGCTCTGAAGTTTGCTTAGCATAGTCTGTATCCATAATTCGACTTTTGGCATTTTCTAAATTTAAGGCTTTATTGGATTGATTACTAATGACAGATTCAAAGCGATTGTTCATAGCACCATAATCAACTCTCACAGAATTAACCATTTCCTGTGTTTCATCAAGGATTTTTAGGCTGGCATTAGCACCATCTGGTGTAGAAATATCAGAACTTAAAAAGTCAGACATTTGTGATTGTAAATTATGAGTTTTTAAGTTGACAGATCCATCTTCATTGCCGCCAATTTGCATATTAAGCTCTTTATCCTGATTAAATAATTTTTGTCCATTGAATTCGGCAGAATCTGTTATGCGTGTAACTTCTTTCTGTATTTGCTGGTATTCTTGTTGTAAGGCTGATCTATCAGAATCACTTAAAATACCATTGCTACTTTGAACAGCAAGTTCTCTGGCTCTTTGTGTATAGTCCTGAATATCTGCCGCATAAGCTTCGCCAGTCTGAACCATTGAGATTCCATCACTCAGATTTCTTTGTCCCTGGCTGGCAGCCATTATTTGCCCTGCAAATCTTTCGACAATTGCAAGTCCTGCTGCATCATCTTTAGCACTATTGATTCTGCTACCAGAAGAAAGTTTCTGCAAATTACTTTGGATAGGAGTTTGTAATTTATTAAGGGTATTCTGATTATTAATGCTTGGAATATTGGTATTAATACCTAGACCGAGTCCCATAATTATTCTCCTACAAATTAATTGATAAAGCTTAGTATAGGACAATCTAAAAGAAAAAAATGTAACTGGTTCACAGTTTAAGAAAGTTTTTAGTCAAAAGTCAGAAGTCTAAAAAATAGTTCCGAATTATGAAAAAATGATTATACTTTTTAAGACTACTGACTACTGACTACTGACTACTGACTACTGACTACTGACTACTGACTACTGACTGATTATTTCCCCGGCACTTTATCGCGGCTAAAGATCCAGTCTTTAGCTGTTGATAGTTCATCATTATATTGGTAACCGGCTTCATTAAAGTTCTTAATTTGCTCTGGATTAGTGAGTTGATTTTTAAGGATATATGCAGCCATCATCCCACGTGCACGTTTGGCAAATAAGCCGATAACTTTATAAGAACCATCATCACGAAGTTCTTTAAAATTTGGTGTGATAATTGGTGTCGCCAGCAGCTTGGGTTTGACTGATTTAAAGTATTCATTAGAAGCCAGATTAATTAAAACCTCACTTTTACTATTCTCTAACTGTTTATTAATCGCTTCTGTAATAGTGGTATCCCAAAATTCGTAGAGATTTTTTCCCTTTGGGTTTTCCAGGCGTGTACCCATTTCCAAACGATAGGGCTGCATTAAGTCTAATGGCCGCATTAAACCATATAAGCCAGACAGTATTCTTAAATGATTTTGAGCAAAATCTAATTGCTGATCATTAAAGCTTTCAATATTTAGTCCGGTATAAACATCCCCTTTGAATGTTGAAATAGCCTGTTTGGCATTTTGTGGCGTAAATGGTGTATGCCAATCATGATAACGTTGATAATTAAGATCTGATAAACTTTCACTTAAGTGCATCAGTTTAGATAATTGCTCACTGGAATAGGGACGTAGGGTGTCAATTAATTCCTGAGATTCATTTAAAAAATCCGGCTGAGTATGTTTTTCAGTTTGAGCAATTGAATCAAAATCTAACTTTTTAGCTGGAGATATTACTAATAACATACCACTTATCCTGTATTTCCCATACCACTGGCTATCGCATTTATCGAACGCAGCAATGGTGTTAACCAGATGTCTCTTTCTTCTTCACTAAGGTCTGTATTTCTGAATCGTTTTAGCAAGGTTAATTGTACATGAACCAATGAATCCAGATAAGGTGCTCTTCTTTCTAATGTCAGTTTTAATCTAGGGGTTTCTTCTAATATTTCATTCAATTGTGAAATTCTTAAAATATTTTTAACCGTTAGCTGAAATTCATTTGCAATTACATTATAGATCTTTTGAGCTTCATCCTGGTTGAGACATAATTGTGAATATTCTTTGGCAATATTCATATCTGCTTTATATAGAGCCATCTGTGTATTTGCCAATAGTGAATTAAAATAAGCCCAGGATTGATACATATCCTGCAAGGCGCTTAAATTATTTTCATTATTATTGATAAAGTCTTCTAAAGCACTACCAATACCAAACCATGCCGGCAGAGTATGTCGAGATTGAGCCCAGCCAAATACCCAGCCAATAGCTCGCACTGATGATTTAGAACGATCGCCTTTCTTTCTATGTGAAGGACGAGAGCCTATATTCATAAGGCCAATTTCACTGACCGGAGTTGCCTCGTAGAAGTAATCTAAAAATCCAGGTGTATTATCCGTTAACTGGCGATATTCTTTTTCGCCTGTTTGTGCAAGTTGCTGCATTATTTGTAAATGCTGAGTATTATCATCAGGTACTGGTTTTATGATACAACTACTGGCCTTCATCAGACCGGTAATGCCCATACCTAATTGATAAATAGCAGTTTCACTATTACTGTATTTATTGGATAGCACTTCACCCTGTTCGGTAAATTTTATCTGACCATGAACCGTTCCAAAAGGCTGAGCCAAAATAGCTTTATGAGTCGGGCCACCACCTCGACCAATAGTTCCTCCTCGCCCATGGAATAAGCGAAGCTTAATTTTATGTTCAGCAGTTAATTCATTAATTTGTCTTTGTGCGCCATAAAGGTTCCAGCTTGATGCTAAAATGCCACCATCTTTACAGGAGTCTGAATAACCTAACATAACCTCCTGTAGGTTGCCTGATAAGGAAAGCAGTTTGGCATAAACCGGGTTGTCAAATAGTTGAGACATGACAGGTTTAATATGTTCGAGATCTTCAACTGTTTCAAATAAAGGAGAAACTTTTATCAGACAAAAACTATGGTTATCTTCGGTTTCAACTGGTCCAGAATTAATATTAAGTAATCCTGACCATTTAGCAAGCAACATAACTTCAAGAATATGACTGGCAGCATGAGTCATAGAAATCACATAGGTACCAAACGCATTGGTACTGATTTCTTCACGCATTCTTAAAATCACAGGAAAAACATTATAGACATCCTGAGATAATTCACTTAATTCTTTTGTTTTAATTTTTGCGCTTTCAGTAGATTGAATTTCTCTACTTAATAATTCAATTTTACTATTCTCATCAAGGGATAAATAATCTTCAGTAATTGATAATTGCTTTAAAATTTCATCTACGGTTTCTGTATGTCGAGTTGATTCCTGACGAATATCTAATTGTTGTAAATAAAAACCAAAAGTTTCGACCAATCGAATTAAATCTGCCAGTTCTGCATCAGCAATTGCTTTATCACCGTGCGATGTTAAAGAAGTTTTAATCAGTTTAAGATCATCACAAAACTCCTGTTCGCTGGTATAACCTTTAAAATTATGAGGTGTTGGCGTTTTGTTTAATTTACTTTGTACTTGATCCAGACGATATTGGAGTTTAGCAATCATGATCTGCAGTTTTTGACGATACGGTTCATGTTGATAGTTTTTAGCTTTTGCTTTATAAACTGACTCATATTTAGCAATATCTTGTTCTAAAGATTTACTAAATGCTTTACTTGGATTAATAAAAGCGGTTGATTGAGTCAGTATCTTTGATAACTTCTGGCAATCATTAATGTATCGAAGTAATATTTCCTGGCTTTGTAGCCTCAGGGCAGAACGAGTAATATCTGGCGTTACATTGGGATTGCCATCACGATCGCCTCCAATCCAGGAACCAAATTTTAAAATAGACTGGACTTCAATTGCTTTAGCTTCTTTGGGGTAATGTTTATGAATCGCATTATTTAAATAACTATAAATAACGGGAATTGCATCAAATAAGGATTCTCTAAAATAGTAAAGCCCATTTTTTACTTCATCTAGTACAGTTGGCTTATGTTGCCTTACTTCATCTGTTTTCCAGAGAATTTGAATATCATTTTTTAATTGTGCATTAAGGTATTTTTTTTGCCGTTGACCAATCCTGGGATCATCTAATT
>JADGAU010000145.1 GCA_015231865.1 Gammaproteobacteria bacterium
CGCTTTTACAGATTCAACAACGCCGCATTCCTGGCCATGTTCAAGTTCATCACCTTCTGCCGGCATTTCAATAAAGACCATATCACCTAATAGGCCCTGGGCGTGATCAGTAATGCCAATTGTTAATGTGCCATCACTTTCTTCTCTAACCCACTCATGAGAAGAAGTATATTTTAATTCATGAGGAATATTGTTCACAAAAATCTCCTATATAACTTATTTTAATTTTGCTAAGTCTATCTAAATATTCTTAGAAAAGCGATAACAGCAGTAGAAAAATAGATAAATTCTTCTGTATTGACACTGCTGTTAACTAATGTTGGCAATTTGGACAATAAAAACTATTTCTTTTACTGATCATTTTTTGTTTAATCGTGTTAGTACATATTTGACAAGGCAGATTAGCACGTCCATATACAAATAGTTCCTGTTGAAAATAACCTGCTTCTGCTTTATTACTCTCCTGATTAGGAGCAACAAAATCTTTTAAGGTTGTTCCACCTTTCGCAATCGCTTTTGACAATACCTGGATAATATTTTTATGTAATCGTTTAAATTCTTTTAAAGAAACTCGTCCCGCTGCTCTGCCTGGTCTTATTTTCGATAAGAATAGCGCTTCATTAGCATAGATATTACCAACACCAACGACATTTTTGGCATCCATAATATATTGTTTAATGGTTTGCTTTTTACTTCGTGATGCCTGATAAAAAGTATCTACCTCAAAGTCTGATGTTAATGGTTCAGGTCCAAGATTTGTAAGCAAACTGTGCTCTAGTGGGTTGCCATCACACCATAATACTGCGCCAAAGCGTCGTGGATCACGATAACGGAGAATTATGCCATTTTCAAATTTTATATCGATATGATCATGTTTTTGAGGTACTTGCTTAGCACTGACTAATACAATATGAATACTGCCTGACATACCTAGATGAATAATTAGTGTACGCTGATATTGCTGTTTATTTTCAGCTTTTAATAACAAATATTTTGATCGTCGCTCAACTGATTTAATTTCAAAACCATGCATTAGTTCACTTAGTTTTAAATCAACCGGCCAACGCAATCGACTATTTCTTATAGTGACCGAATTAATTATTTGGTTTTGTATCGAAGCTTGGATCCCACGACGGGTTGTTTCAACTTCTGGAAGTTCTGGCATTTTAAGTGTTAAGTGTTAAGTGTTAAGTGTTAAGTGTTAAGTGTTAAGTAATATAATGCTTATTATATCATTGCTACTCATTGCTACCACTACCGATAAGTTTTTTGCGATAATAGCTAATCATGTCCGAATTATTATCTCTATTTTTTGTATCTTTTCTTTCAGCCACTTTATTGCCTGGCGGTTCTGAGGCTTATTTATTATATCTGCTCTATGAGCAACAACATACTGTATCATTAATCATTACTTTTGCCACCATTGGCAATACGCTTGGTGGATTTAGTAATTATCTGATCGGTTATTGGGTTGAATCTCGCTTTGTTAGGCGATATGTGAATAACATAACTTCTAAAAAAAAACAAAAATGGTATCAATATGCTAAACACTTAGTGCAAAAGTGGGGCTATTGGGCATTATTATTTGCATGGACACCTGTAGTTGGAGATTTGCTCTGTTTAGTAGCAGGGTTTTATCGCCTAAATTGGATTATAGCCATAATACTCATCGGCCTTGGGAAATTATTCCGTTACATCTTAGTTGTTTTATTAAGTTTTCATCTCTCTTAAATAACAAAACTTTAAGCTCTTGATTTTGTTACTTAACGTTTCGAGCGTATTGTTTGTTTTCGCTGTGTGCACTCCTAAAGAGTAGCCAGTCTTAAACATCCTTAGCTAAACGTAACCCAATAAAAAAATATTTTGAATCTGGTCTTGCCCTAAAACGTGAATGTGCTTTATTTAATTCATGAACACTCATCCAGCTTCCACCTCTAACACTTTTTAATTCGTCCTTAACTGCTCCCTTTGGGTTCTGGTTAGGAGACTTTGAATAATAAGATTTATCAAACCAATCGAATACCCACTCCCTAACATTTGAATCCATATCGTAAAGGCCTATATCATTTGCTTGTTGCATTCCAACTTGGCGATGCCCAGTATCCCATTTAATTGATAAATCGGAAGATTCATTCTTAGTACCACAATATTCTCTATCTTTACCCTGATTTCGACAAGCATATTCCCACTCAGCTTCCGTAGGCAATCGATATCCTCCACCATAGAGTTGATTTAAACGTTTTACAAAAGTTTGTGCTTCGAACCAACTAATCTGTTCAACAGGATAATTATCTCCTTTTTTAAATTTTGAAGGATTATCTCCCATAATTGATTTCCATTGAGCTTGAGTCACTTCATATTTTGATAATTTATAATCCTGAGTGATACACGCTTCATGAACTGGTAATTCCTCATCCTCACCATCCAAACTGCCCATCTTAAAGCATCCGGCTCTTATATGAACAAATTCTAAACCAAGTGGCTCACGAGCTTTATATTTTTGAACGGTTCGCTTAATGCTATTGGTTTCTGGTGTTTTCTCATTTTCTAATTGAGCAATTTTTAATTCAGCTATATTTTTATAATATCCATTAGGATAGTTTTTTAAATAGGAACGATAACCTTCAATATAGTCAGGACTCTCTTTAACTGTATTCCAAAATGAGACTTCCAGATTTTCTTGTGGAGGTTGCCTTGCTATTGATTTTTCAGCTATAGCCACTTGATTATGATTTTTATTCTCCTTTTTATTAAAATAAAAATCACCTAAAATAACACCTTCAAAATAAGGAACTTGTTTTTTATCTGACGAATTACTAACTTCAATAGCTGTTCGTTTAAATACATCTTCAATTTTTAAGTTATCTTCTCTCATTGAATCTAATAGTTTTTCAGTAAATAAACCATTATTTCCAGAACCATCCGCCGCAACAGTTCCAGGAGAAGTTGCATATAAAATAACTGAGCCTGTTGGCGCATGCATTTTTGCTAGGCCACGACTTGAGCTGCGAAAACTCCCGGAATAAGGATTATTCCGACAAGCATCCAGAATCATTAAATTTAAACCATTTTCTGCCTGGGACATTTGGCTTAGTATACGATTTGCATCAACAGCTTCGAACTCTACATCAGCTTCAGATGCAATATTAGCATTGATGGGAACTAAATAATTTACGTTTTTTATCTGCAATCCATGGCCAGCAAAGAAAAATAAACCCACTGAATTCTCCTGGCTTATTTTCCGACCAAAGCGGTGTATTGCTTTTTTCATCTGTTTTAAATCAGCATCAATTAATTTTTGTACGACAAAACCATATTTTTTTAATTCATTTGCAATATCTTGTGCATCATTTACCGGGTTTCGTAATGGCGTATCTTTATAGTTGCTATTTCCGATAACTAAGGCAATTTTATTCTGCTTTGCATAAGCATGATGAGACAAAATAATAGAACTAATAAATAGGATTATGAAAGAATTTTTTAATAACATATGAAACATAGAACACACCATTAACTTTAAGAATTATTAACTTTAAGAATCATTAATTTCTTTTAGAATATTTTTCCAATTATCAACCCAACAACATTGATGCCCATGACTTAGAATTAAAACTTTAACATTCCCGGGTTGTTTTTGTTTCAAATTTCTAAGAAAAAAAGTATTAATTTTTGCTGGAACAATATTATCAGTTTCGCCAAATAAATGAATTTGTCTAATTTTCGATAATTGTTTAGAAAATTGATATAAATCAATCGACTCGGTCAATTTCGAAACATTATGGAATGTTGTCCATCTCTGGTGATCTAAATTAGACGCAACAGTGGTTAGCAAGATAATGTCTTTTCTTAGAGCTGCTACTGCAGCAGCTATAACTCCACCGCCTGAATAGCCAATTAATTCAAACTTATTTATATTGTATCTTTTTTTTATCAAGGAAATAAGTTGATGATAATATTTAATGACCATTTCATTGTATCTGGCCGTCCCCCAATATTTTTTGCTATTTTGGCATAAACTATCCTTAATAGAAACATATTGGCATGGTCTTGAAAAATAAAAAATATTATTTCTAGGATCTTTTGCTGCTAATTTCAATGCTAATGGCCTTTGGGGTGAAGGATCAGCTGACTGTTCATATCTGGATGACCATGCGTTGCCGTCTCCTTCAATATAGATAATAGCGATTCTATTATTGTTAAAATTAAGTGTCTTAGTCCAAACCTCGGTATTAAAAATTAAAGATTCATTTAGTTCATAATTTTCAAAAATAAGTCTGTTAAAATTCTCCTGAGTTACCAAAGCCTGTTTTACCAGTTGAGGATTATTAGATACGCTACATCCTGATAAAATAATAAAACAAATTAATATCTTTATTACTTTCAAAACACTTTAAAATCTTGTCCAATTGAGGTTGCTACCGGGGTCACAACTGTCCTTTCATTTGCTAAACCTCTAGATACTCCTTGTTTAATGCGTCGTTGTTCTAATATATTAATTGTAATTGGTACATATTTTTCTATATATTTTTCTAATTCGGAAATCATCAACTGACCATCTTGAGGCCAAAGATCAGCGTTATAAAAGCCTTTTTTATTTTTTTTAAGTCCATTTAGCAATATAAAAGTAAATATCCCATGGCCAAGCTGGTCATATTCCGGTGCCAACTGGTCTGCTCTAGTCGCCGTTAAAATATGTACACCTGTTTCTTTAGATAATTTTGTTAATTCACGACGTTGATGGAAATTATTAAAACTCTCGGTAATCGCTCCAGATTGACAAGCGTCAATTAATAGAACTACTTGCTGATTCGGTAAAGATTGTAATTTCTCTGATAGCAATTTAGATGATAACCCCACCTTTTGTACATGTTGAGGATCTTTTAAGGTTACTGCTTCCTGTGGCAAAAAATACCAATTATTATCTATAGCTTGTCCATGTCCCGATAAAAAAAGAAACAATATATCTTGTGCTGTAGACTGTTTTTTTATCTCATCTAATCTGGATAAGATTTGAGATCTACTTGCCTTTGAGTTTAATACCAATTTATTAATTGATAATTTCTGTTCTGATGATTGCTTGTAAAACTTGGTTATAGCAGAATAAAAGCCTCTTGCATCATTTTCTGCAAAATTTAGCTTAAGTTCTTTACTACTATAGTCATTGATACCGACGCTATTGATATGTATATTTTTAACTTGATTGCTTTGCTCAGAATACAAATTTAATGGTTTAGATTCCCCATAAATATTGCCCCAGCCTGAAACCTGTGCCTGAATATTATTTTCACCTGGTGTTAAAGTAATTTGGTAGACCCAGTTTTTTTCAGTTAATTGACCTTTGTCTTTTGTATCCGAATTCAGTAATGACACATTTTCACTAATCCTTTTCCCATTTTGATATAAACGAGCTTTTGCCAGAACTGCATCTTTAGCATCCATTTCTGCAACAATCGTAATTGTTACTATATCTTTAGTGGATACTTGCTTTTCATGTAAAAGACTAATCTTAGGCGGAAGATACATACCTTTTTGAATGGCTGTGTCAGGTTTAGTGATGATGCTAATTTTTTTCTGCTTAGCTTGGTATTTTGCTAATGTTTTGACTAACAATCCAGGTTCAAAATACTTTTCAGAAAAACGATCAAGTTCGTATAAAGCATCATTGGCTTCCCAACTAATGTTTGCGATTGCGTTTTTATTTCCATCGTATCTTCCTTGATGATCAATAACTGCCCAACCGTTTTTAGTAGATAGTATTTGCAGTAATTTTTCATTTTTTTCTGGATCAATAATAAACATACCTTGTTCAGATACTGGCACAAATACTAAAGACTTAAGTGAAAATGATTTTAAATACGTAGATTCAGGGACATCAAATGGAATTATTTTATCTATTACCCCCTGGCTACTATAAAATATCATCTTATTGTTTTGAGTTATCACAAAAGCCTGACCTTGCTCATTGAAGTTGATTTCCTCAATAGGTTCAGAGAATTTTTTTAATTGCTGATAATTTCCACTTGAATCTGTTTGTAATAAAGCATGACTTACATTATTAAAAAAAGACGTTTCAAATTTTAAGGTAATATGATCACTGTTATTAATCAAAACTGATTCAACTTTACCATCTATTGGCCATTTGTGGACTTCATGCAATTGTTGAAAATTAATTAAAGAAAATAAGTACAGGTGATTGTTTGTTGCGACGACAATTTTTTTTGCGTCCTGGCTGATATCGATAGCAGTAATATTTTCTTCAAGAGTCATTTTTAATGGTTCAGTTAATGACATGTTTGGCACCACTATTAACTCTTTATCTGAAGAAAGTATTTGTGCCTGAGTGACTGTTTTAAGATGAGAAAACTGTTCAACATTTTTTATTGGCTTATACTCTTTTAGTATTTCATCAGAATAAATTTTTTGGGTATATGCTTTTCCTTGATGATCTAAAATAAAAAGAGTTTTTGTTACATTATTAATATGTAGCTCTGCAACGTTAATCTCATTTAAAAAAACAGTTTGAATTTCTTTACCCTTATTGAAATCCCACACGCTAATATAATTTGCAGCTGTTAAAAAAGAAATGAGTTGCTTATCGGATGAAAAGTTAATTAAACGAGTTAATTCTATTTTTTCATTTTTTGTTGTTAATGTCGGTATAAAAGCCTGTCGAACTTGTTTTTTTATGGCATTGTTAATATGAGATACCGATTGAAAACCAAATGGTCTTGCCACTAAACTACCTGAAAAAAATAACAGGATTAATAACGGTATAATATTAATTTTCATCACATAATTCATCACAGAGGAAGTTCAGAAGGTTAAGTTCTTTTATCATATACAAGTATACCGATGATATTTGGAAATACAGCCTTCATTTTCAAAGATTAGTGGCAAGCACAACATAAAAAAGCTAAACCTATCAGTTTAGCTTTTTTACAGTTTTAAACCATCAAATTTCTCAGTTAAAACTTATAACGCAAGTTGCCACTAATAGTATAGGCATCCTTTTCATTCTTTTGCGAGAAGTTTGTTGTAAGCCCTAATTCAGCATTAAGTTTTTCTGATGCTTTAAATCTTACGCCGGCGCCAATTACGCCAGTAGAGCGATCATAGTCATTAAATAATGCTTGCGATGAAGTCTCATCACTAACATCAACTTCAAAGCCTAA
>JADGAU010000146.1 GCA_015231865.1 Gammaproteobacteria bacterium
TATTGCAAGTTCAGATGCTTTTGAAATTAAAATAGCAACACGTGTTTCAATATCAGGCATTTCAATACCAACAGAGAGTCCCCAACTAAATCTTGAAATTAATCTGTCTTCAATACCTTTCACTTCTTTTGGATAAGTATCACAAGTCATAATAATCTGTTTTTGACCTTCAAGCAGATTATTAAATATGTGAAAAAATTCTTCCTGACTACGTTCTTTGTCTGCAAAAAATTGTATATCATCGACAAGTAAAGCATCTACAGAACCATAAAATGATTTAAATTTATCTATACTACGATTTTGAAAAGCAGTAACCATATCATGAACAAATTTTTGTGAGGTAATATATAATACTTTAGAATTTAAATTGTGTTCTAATATTGAATTTCCAATTGCATGTAATAAGTGAGTTTTACCTAAACCAACTCCACCATATATTAAAAAAGGATTATAAACAGAACTACTTGTACAATCATTAGTATCAACAATTTGCATAGCGGCAGCTCTTGCAAGCATATTACATTTTCCTTCTACATAATTATTAAATATATATTCTTTAATTAAAGTCTGATTATAAACATCATAATTAACACTTATTAATTCATTTGAATTATTTAATGATACTGTAGAATTATTAGAAACAATTTTATTATTAACAAGTTCATTATTTTCTTTTATACTTAAACTTCCAACTGATAAAAAAATTTCATTGATAGATAATGATTCATCAGAGAAAAAATTTTCAACAAGATTAAGATATTTATCAGAAACCCAATCAACAACAAACTTGTTAGGCGCATAAAGAAATAATTGCTTATTTTTTATTTCACATTGTAATGGCGCTAACCAGGTTTGAAAATCTGATGGAGAAACTTTTTCACGTAAAAATTGTAAGCAACTATCCCAGGACATATATTTTCCATATTTATGAAACCAATATTTTACACCTTATATTAAGAGATGAATAGAGAATAAGTTGTGAATAAGTAAGGTATAAAACAATAATAAAAAATTGAAATAATAAGACATAAATTATAATAGAAAATAAGCACATTTAATAAACAAAATTACAAAAGTTATTCACATGTAAATAAACTTATAAGAAATTGATTTTAAAATATAAAAAAACTTATAAACAATAAACTTGAATACTAATAATAATAACAAAAAGATCTAATTGACTTAATTAATAAAGAAACCTATAATACCCGACCTTAAAAAATAGATAATTAAGAGAAAAATAATGAAAAGAACATATCAACCGAGTAATCTTAAAAAAATCAGAACGCACGGTTTTAGAGCACGTATGGCTACTAAAGCAGGTAGAAAAGTATTAAATGCTAGAAGAGCTAAAGGAAGAGCTTCTCTTACTGTTTCTTAATAGTTAAATTGATTTATTAATTAATAATAAATCATGTATTATGCAACAAAAATTTAAACGTAATGATAGACTATTAAAAGCCGTAGAATTTCAATACGTTTTTGATTCTGCCTATAAAAGTAGCGATAAATATTTTTTAGTCCTTGGACGTAAAAATAAAATAAGTCATTCTAGATTGGGTTTAGCTATATCTAAAAAATCTTTAAAGCTAGCTGTTTCAAGAAATTATATTAAACGTCTAGTAAGAGAAACATTTAGAATCAATTCTAATATCAAACAAAAGAATATTGATTTTGTTGTTTTGGCAAGAAAAAATATTGTTCAATACGATAACCAACAATTACTCAATTCACTTGAAAAAAATTTTCATAAAATTATTAAACATTTTGATAATAGTAAATAATACATAAATGAAAATTTTGTTAATCTATATAATTAAATTATATCAATATATAATTAGCCCTTTAATAGGAAATAATTGTCGCTTTTATCCTAGCTGTTCAAATTATATGATAGAAAGCATAAACCGTTTTGGCATTTTTAAAGGCGGTTGGTTAGGTATTAGAAGAATTTCAAAATGCCATCCTTTCCACGAAGGTGGGATAGATCATGTTCCTGACTCACTAACAAAAGATAAACATTAAAATATGGATACACAAAAAATAATATTAATAGCTGCATTCTTTATGACATCAATGATGCTATGGCAAGCTTGGGATAAACATAACCATCCAGAGAAATATCAACAATTAGCTGAACAAAAATCAGGACAAGTAAATAATGCTGATGCTTCAAATACGTTAATAAATAACGAAGCACCTGCTATACCAGTTAATGCAGATAAAAATTTACCGGAAAAAATAATAGATCAACAACAAGTTTCAAGTCTTGGTAATATAGTCAATGTTAAAACAGACGTGTTTGATATTAATATAAGCACACAGGGTGCAGATATTAGAAAAGCATCTTTATTAACTTATCCTATAGATGTTAATCATAATAAAAATCCAGTTGTTTTATTGGACGAAACGCCTGCTAAATACTATATAATTCAAACTGGCGTATTGAGTAAAAATGAAAATAAAAACCATATACCTGATCATAAAGTTTTATTTAGTACAGAAAAAAACAGCTATCAACTTGATGGTAAAGATAAGTTAGACGTTAGTTTTAAATGGTTAAGTAATGATAATAAAATTGAATTAGTTAAAAACTATACTTTTACGAAAGGATCCTATGAAATTATTGTTAAACAAACTTTAATCAATCGTTCTGATATTGAATATAAAGGACATTTTTATCGTCAATTACAAAGAAATAATCCGGGACAACAAAGTCGATTGTTGTACACCTATACTGGAGGTATGCTATATAGAGAAGGTGGCGGTTTTGAGAAATATAGTTTTGATGATATGGAAGAAGAAGTCTTAAATAGAACAATAACAAAAGGTTGGTTGGCTATGATAGAACATTATTTTTTATCAAGTTGGATACCTAATGAAAAAGAAACACAATATTATTACACACGAGCTGTTAAATCAGATTATTTAAAACCACGATATATTTTAGGTATGACATCAGAAGAATTTTCTGTACCGGTTAATATGCAATATACGCATCAAGATACCTTATTCATTGGACCAAAACTACAAGATACTTTAAAACAAATCCATCCAAACCTACATGATACAGTTGATTTTGGATTTCTATCTGTCATAGCTCATCCAATATTCTGGTTATTAGATAATATTCATAAGTTTTTAGGTAATTGGGGTTGGTCAATTATTGTACTAACATTAATTATAAAGTTAATATTTTATAAATTATCTGAATATTCCTATCGATCTATGGCGGAGATGAGGAAGTTAGGACCTAAGTTAAAAGCATTACAAGAACAACATAAAGATAATCCTCAAGCTAAAAATGAAGCAATGATGAAGATGTATAAAGAGGAAAAAATAAATCCTCTTGGTGGTTGTTTACCTGTATTAGTACAGATTCCTGTATTTATTGCCTTGTATTGGGTACTGCTTGAAAGTGTCGAATTAAGACAAGCAGATTTTGCTTTATGGTTAAATAATTTATCAGCCCCAGATCCCTATTATATTTTGCCATTGGTTATGGGTGTAACCATGTTTATTCAACAAAAATTAAACCCTGCACCACCAGATCCAATTCAAGCTAAAGTAATGATGATGTTACCTTTTATCTTTACCGTATTTTTTGCTTTCTTCCCTTCAGGTTTAGTTTTATATTGGGTAACAAATAATATTTTATCAATTACTCAACAGTGGTTTATAACTAAACAGATTGAAAAAAAATAAAATTCAAATTTGATAAAATAAAAGTTCTTAGTCATTGATTATAAAGGGGTCAGAGTCAAAGTTAGAAATTATTGATATTAAGATCAGAGTTATTTATATAGACAGTAATATAATTTTTAATTAATGGCTAATTGGCTCTGACCCTTATAGCGACCCATTTAGACTCAATTACGAAATGTCTAACAATCACTCAGATACAATAACTTCAGTCGTAACAGCTACCGGAGCAGGTGTTGGAATAATCCGTTTATCTGGTCCAGAAGCATTAATAATTGCCAAAAAAATTACCAATAAAAGCTTAAAACCCAGATACGCTCACTACCTTCCTTTCTATGATCAAAATCAACAAATTCTCGATCAAGGAATTTGTATATACTTTCCTGGTCCACATTCCTTAACAGGAGAAGATGTTATTGAATTACAAGGCCATGGTGGTTCAATCATTCTGGATATGTTATTAAAATTAACTTTAGAACTAGGAGCAAGACAAGCTCGAGCTGGAGAGTATTTAGAACGCGCTTTTTTAAATGATAAAATAGATTTGGCTCAGGCAGAAGCAACAGCTGATTTGATTGAAGCTACAACAGCTCAGGCTGCCCTTTCCGCAGTACGATCACTTTCAGGAGAGTTTTCAAAACAAATTAATGATTTATTACATTCACTGATTCATTTAAGAATGTATGTAGAATCTTCAATTGATTTTCCAGAAGAAGAAATCGATTTTTTAAGCGATGGAATTGTTGAAAATAAAACAAAAAAAATTATTGAACAATTAGAAAATATTTTATCTATTGCACAACAAGGCGTTTTATTAAAAGAAGGAATTTCCTTTGCGATTATTGGTCAACCAAATGCGGGTAAATCGAGTTTATTAAATAAATTATCGGGTGAAGAAACAGCCATCGTTACGGATATTGCCGGCACAACACGAGACATTGTAAAACAGGAAATAAATCTTGATGGTTTACCGCTTCATTTAATTGATACTGCAGGCCTAAGAGAAAGTGATTGTGAAGTTGAAAAAATAGGAATTGAACGGGCCTGGAAAGCTGTTGAAAATGTTGATCATGTATTCATGCTTATTGATAGCAATAAAGGCTTTGATCAGCAGGATAAAATAATTTTAGAACAATTAAATCAACATACTAATAAAATAACGATTGTTTTTAATAAAATTGATTTACTAAATCAAAAAGCGAATATCGAAGAAAATAAAGCTAATACAGAAGTTTATTTGTCAATTAAAAAAAATCAAGGTATAGATTTACTAAAAGATCATCTTAAAAAAGTGATTGGTTATCAAAATCAAACAGAAGGAATTTTTTCAGCCAGACGCCGACATATAGAAGCACTAGAGCAAGCATTAGAATCAACTAAAAAAGGTTTAGAACAACTTCTGATTTATCAGGCGGGTGAATTACTGGCAGAAGAATTATCCATAGCACAACAATTCTTATCAGAAATAACCGGTGAATTTACCTCAGATGATTTACTTGGAAAAATATTTTCTGATTTTTGTATCGGAAAGTAAACACCTGTTTCACTTAATGGTTTAAGGAAGTTTACCCAATCTCATTTACAAACAGAAGAGGGAAAATCAGAGCTATTTTCTAAGAAGGAATATCAAAGGCGTTTCAGCGTAGAACTTAAAAAGAATCCTTATGAATCTATCTAATCTCAAGATTAATCAGGAACCTACAATTCATATAAAAGTGATTGCCATCAATGTTATTGACTGATTGGGATCATGTTAATACGCAGTTAATGAATAATAAATTGATTGTTCATATTCCACATAACGTCCTTAAGCACTAAATTGCTGTATTTTTATGAACAGTGAAAATTGAGAAAAGCCGCAATTGAATATAGCTATCCTTTTAAAAGGATCTGTATGTGAATGGTAAACTTTTCAGTTAACGGTCACTGAATTGAAGAAATTAATCAATGGTTAACAATTGAATTTTATTACCTTCGGACATTAGCTGTTGTCATTGTTATTGCCGTCCATTTGACAAAAAATCTCCTAATGCTGGCATTCAGAGATCGGTCTTATGTTATTTTATAAATACCAATTGCTATTCATTAAAAGAACTAAATGCCTGATATGGATTAAATTTCAATTAAAGTTTAAAACCTCAATGGGGCATTAGTATTTGCCAGAATTATTCAGATAGCCCCGCCTGTTTTAACTGACTAATAAAACGTCTCTTAGATGGTCGATCGGCAAAAGCTGTGTCTTTAATAATATTTGTAATACTAGCTGATGGTCTATCACTAATAACTTGTTCGAGTTCCCATTCAGCATCGTCAATCAACCCTTTCCCAACATAACTTGCAACAAGAAACATGCGTCCACGTGAGAAATTGGGGTTTCTTTCCAATGCTTTTTTTAGATATTGGATTGCTTGGTCATATTTTTCTAACGTGTAATATCCCATACCTAAATTATACAAATAATCAAAGGTAAAATGAGGATTCAGTTCAATTGCTTTATTGATATATTTAATCGCCTGTTCTGCTTTCCACAAATGATTATTTATCAGAGACAATAAGCCATAACCATCAGCATAATTTGGCGAATATTGTATCGATTTTTTTGCCATTATTTCGGCTTTTTCAAATTCTTTTCTGAATAGATGTGTAAATCCCAGTGACCATAACGCATGTGGAGACATGGGCGAAATTTTAACGGATATTTCAGCTAATTCCAAAGCTCTATCCATTTCCTGTACTGGTGCATCTGCCCATTTTGAGTTAGCCGCATGTACTTTAGCGATGGCAAGAGAGCCATAAGGGCGAGAATAATTAGGATCTTTCTTTATGGCCTGTTTCATTAATTCTTGTGCTTGGGCATTATCATCTTTTGTTCTTCTACTCATTAACATTTGCCCTTGAAGAAATAAGTCATAGGCTTCGACATTATTTGCCTTATTTTTTGTTACACCTGATTTTTCCTGAGATGTTAAATGCAATGATAAGGCTTTTATAATATTGTTAGTGACATCATCCTGAATACTAAAAACATCTTTAAGTTCTCTATCATATCGTTCAGCCCAGATATTTCTTTTAGTATTCACATCAATTAGTTGTGCTGAGATTCGTAAAGAGTTTGAGTACTTTCTGACACTACCCGTAATAATATTTTTCACACCTAGTTCTTTACCAATACTATGGATATCTGTCTCACGTCCTCTATATTGAAAAGATGTATTACGAGCAATCACAAATAGCCCTGATAATTTTGATAAATCAGTAATTAAGTCCTCCGAAATACCATCACTAAAGTAGGTTTGTTCAGGATCATTACTTAGATTTGTAAATGGAAGAACAGCAATGGAAGGTAAAATGGTATTTCTTGAAACTTTTTTTTCTTTAATAGAAATATCACCTTCCTTTAGTTGATCAATTTTAAGCTTTGCTAGTTCAACATATTGTCCT
>JADGAU010000147.1 GCA_015231865.1 Gammaproteobacteria bacterium
AGAATTTGTTTAAATCTTATCAATGAAATTCCCAATGGAAAATATCATGCTATCGATTACATGGAAGATGATGGTTTTAATCAGGCATTACTAAAAATTGAAGTCAATATTACCATTACAGATCAATCAATTGCAGTTGACTTCGATGGTACCTCAGATCAATCAAAAGGAAATATCAATTGTCCTCTATCTGTAGCTGCTGCTGCCGTATATTATGTTTTTCGATGTTTGATGCCAGATAACACACCAGCTAGTGCCGGAAGTTTTGAACCAATAAAAATTAAATCCGGTAAACCATGCTTAGTTAATGCTGTTTATCCTTCTGCTGTTGCTGCCGGTAATGTTGAAACAAGTTCCAGAATTGTTGATGTTATTTTAGCGGCTCTGCAAAAAGCGCTGCCAGATAGAATTCCTGCAGCCAGTTATGGGACTATGAATAATATAGCCATGGGGAATAATATAGCCATGGAGAAAAATCTAGATCAATCGACAATAAATAATAAACAATGGAGTTATTATGAAACGATTGCGGGTGGGTTTGGTGCCAGTGCCGCTAGTAATGGAATATCTGCTCAGCAAGCACATATGACCAATACTTTAAATACGCCAATCGAATCATTTGAAAGTCATTACCCTGTAAGAATTACAAAATATGAAATAAGAACTGACAATGAAATTTCTGATGAAGCTGAAGAAACACCAAGCCATCAAGAAAGCCATCAAGGAGGAATGGGACTAATTCGCTGTTATGAATTTCTTAAAAACACTCAGGTTACTTTACTAACAGAACGAAGAAAAATATCTCCCTGGGGCGTTAATGGAGCGAAACAAGGATTAGTTGGTGAAAACTTATTAGATGGAAAAAAAATTGATGGTAAAACCAGTTTAAAAGTAAAAACCGGCCAAAAACTCTGTATCAAAACGCCCAATGGCGGGAGTTGGCGACCTATTTCTTAACTTATTATTTATAACTATTTTATCCCTCTTTCCTTAAAAAATGCCTTATATTGCATATCTTCTTCAAGAATATGATGTAGCCACCAGTTTTGTAAAAATTCTAATAAATCTTTAGGAATATTTTCGTCACGGGCCATCGTTCCAAAGGAAAATTTTGCCACCTTTTCCAAATAACGAACATGTTTAGCAGCATGATTCATTAAATCAAAATAATGATGTTGTTCCAATAAATTTTCTTCAAAATCCAAATGCTTTTGCGCATAAGTCATCATTTCTGTCAGGACATTAAACGTTATGGCCGAATCAACGGTATCGTTGGAACCTTCAATTAGTGTATTAATAAGTCTAATGATTTCCTTATGCTGATCATCAAGGGCTTTTACACCAACACTGTATTCGTTTGTCCAATTAATTTTTTCCATTTTTCTTCGCTACAGGCAAAATAATTAATAAATCAGGCTTATACCAAATAATGATATAATATTTACTTTTGTTACATAATAACACAAAAGAAACCTATTCTTATAATAAGGATTTTTATTTTTTGTGAATGTATTTGTAGATACTAACGCTTAAAAATATAATTCAATTTTTTACTTAACAAATGAGAGAACAAAATGTGTGGAATTTGCGGTATCTATTCCTATAATCGTAAAATTTATGATTATTCATTGATCAATAAGATGTTAACCAAACTTGAGCATCGCGGTCCTGATCATGAGGGTGTATTACATCTTGAAAAAATCAGTTTAGGTCATAGGCGCTTATCAATTATCGATTTATCTGAAAAATCAAATCAACCAATGCAAGATAAAGCCAATGGAATCAATCTGGTTTTTAATGGTGCTATCTACAACTACCCAGAGCTTAGACAACAATTAATAGCTAAAGGTCACTCGTTTTTCTCTCATGGCGATACCGAAGTTATCCTTAGAGCCTATCAAGAATGGGGACAAGACTGTGTAAAGCACTTTGATGGAATGTTCGCTTTTGCTATCTGGGATGAAGCCAGGCAGCAATTATTTTTAGCTCGAGATCGTTTGGGAATAAAGCCTCTATATTATACAACGCATAATCAGCAATTTATTTTTGCTTCAACACTTACTGCATTACTGGTCAATAATGTAAACACGGATATTGATCCAATTAGTCTTCATTATCAGTTTAGTTTACATGCGGTTATACCTGCACCAAATACCATCATAAATTCAATTAAAAAATTATCCCCAGGTCACAGTTTAACGATTAAATCTGATGGACAACAAATTTTAAAGCCATACTGGCAATTAAATTACCTTCATGATGATGATAAAAAGAATTGGAGTGAAGATGATTGGCAGACAGCTGTCGAAGAACAACTCAATCTAGCCGTAAAAAAAAGAATGACAATAGCCGATGTGCCGGTCGGCGTTTTATTGTCTGGCGGGCTTGATTCCAGTTTATTAGTTGCCTTATTAAAAAATCAGGGCATTGAAAACTTACATACTTTTTCGATTGGATTTAGCGATATTGGCGAAGAGAAAGGAAGTGAGTTTGAATTTTCCGATCAGGTAGTCGAACAATATAAAACCAATCACCAAAAAATTATTATTCCTAATGAAGATGTAATGACGCGACTACCTGAAGCAATTCAAAATATGTCTGAACCGATGTTTGGTCAAGACGCAGTGGCTTTTTATCTACTTTCAGAACAAGTTGCTAAGCAAGTAAAAGTTGTTCAAAGTGGTCAGGGTGCGGATGAATTATTTGCAGGCTATTTCTGGTATCCACAAATGCAAAAAGCCAGTGGAACTGATGTAAACAAATTCGCACCATTTTATGTTGATCGTGAACATAATGAATACTTACAATCGGTCCAACCCAAGTATCAGCAAAGTGATTACACTTCTGAATATTTAGAAAGATATTTTCAACAGTTACCCGATAATCGTAGTTTCTTAAGCAAAGCACTTCATCTTGATATTACCACTTTAATTGTCGATGATCCGGTCAAGCGCGTTGATAATATGACCATGGCCTGGGGACTTGAAGCCAGGGTACCATTTTTAGATCATCACCTGGTTGAACTGGTAATGCAAATGCCCTCAAAATATAAAGTTGGCTCTATGGGATTAAAGCATATGTTAAAGAAAATATCCCGTGGAAAAATTCCAGATAGCATTATTGACCGTCCTAAAGGTTATTTCCCCATGCCTGCCCTGAAATATGTCCGAGGTGGCTTTTTAGATATGATGAAAGACACCTTACAATCGCAAGCTTGTATTAATCGTGGAATTTATGACCGAAGCTATGTACAACGATTAATTGATGAGCCGGAAGCACCAGAAAATATGACTCGTTTACAAGGAAGTAAACTATGGCATATGGCACTTTTAGAGCTGTGGTTTCAGACTCATCTGAAAAATTAGAAACATGAATTTATTCTGATTTTTGTTTAATGACAACTAAACTAATATCATCATATAAAGATTTAGAACCAATAAAATCCGTAACAGCTTGTACAATAGAAGTCTTAATATTTTCAGCGCTTAGCTGGTAATTATTTTTAATAATTTTTTTAAGAGAGTCTATTCCAAATAACTCATTATTTTCATTTGCAGCTTCAGATATGCCATCGGTATATAAAACCATCGCATCTCCAGGTTTTAGCTCAATTCTTAAAATATTAGTAAATTCACTTATTGAATCAACTAGACCAACAGGAAATCCAAGATCATCAGTTTCGAATTCTTCAATATCACCATCATTACGAACAATAATAATGGTTTCATGTTGACCACAGTATATGATCTCTCCTATTCCATTACTATTTTGATAACTACAAAGAGCAAGACTTAAATTTTTATCTGTTCCCATTCTTTGGATATTATTATAGAGAGTCTCATTAACCATCTGTAAAACTTTACTAATATCACCTTCCTGCTGTAAATGGGAGCGCATTGAAGCTTGTACCATTAGCATCACAATACCACTTTCTAGACCATGCCCAGTAACATCACCAATACCAAAATAAGCGCGGTCTCCATACGTCAAAATATCATAATAATCGCCACCAATCTCATCGGCAGGCTGCATAAATGCGGCAATATCAAGAGATTTTATTTGCTCAAGCTCTGAACCAGTAGGCAAAATTATTTCCTGTATTTTTCGTCCTGCATCAAGTTCAGCAGTCATACGCATATTTTCACTGCGGGTAAGCATCAGTTCATTGGTTCGTTCTTCTACTCGACGCTCCAGCATGACATTTGACTGGTGTAACTCTAATAAAGCCTGGTCAAGTTTTTTACCCTGGGAAAGCATATGGCGAATAATAAATGAAACCACAATGATACTGGATATAAAAGCAAACAGTGTTAGCCAAAATAATTGAATACCAGTTTTTCTGGCTAAATCTTCAGATAATTTTAGTTGTTCCTGGGCTTTGATATTTTGGAAGTTTTGCATATCAAGTAATGATTTAAGCACCGTATTATTAGCAGAACGAGCTTGCGTTATTTGGCTTATATTTGAAATTTCCTGTTCATTAATTGCTTGTTCTATAATTGAATTAAGAATTGTTTGAGCCTGCTTTAATTTGTCTTTTTGTTCATCCAATTGTTTTAATTGTTTATCGGTCAACCCCATAGCAACCAATTGCTCTCTGGCATTAATAAAATCCCTGACTTTTTTACCTGATAATAAATACAAATCATCTAATTCAAATGTATCCTGAGTATTTGTCATGTCATAAACAATTAACATTCGATCGCGTATGGCATCACTCATGATAGTTAATAGATTAAACTTTTGGTTATTTGTATTAACTATTTCCTTAAGGCGTTCTTTATTTTCCTGCATGGTATTAATACCAATTTTGGCAGAAAATCCAACTATTCCCATCACAAGAACAAAACCAATCAGAATAATAACAATCTGTTGTCGAATATTGGAACGTTTAATTGTCGTTTCAGGTTTTGACATATATAGTTGATTATTCAATTATTAATTCTAAAGCAGGTAATAAACGTTGCAAGTTTTTTAATGACTTAGTTTGCCATGGGATAGATAATGAACCTCTAATAGTAATTTTACCTGATTTTCTTTGACGAGCTGAAATCATTAATTTTGATAAAACAGCGATACCTGAACTATTCATAAATTCCAATTTGCTTAAGTCTATTTCAATATCTTTTTCTTCTAAGGCTAATAAATCATTTAAAAAACCTACAATTGGGGTAAATTCAGCTGCACCAGAAAGTCTTAAAACACCATCCATAATAACCTTAGCAGAATCTTCATCAAGCGTAACACAATAATTCTCATCTTCTATTTTTTTCATTATTCTTCTCCCTTAGATCGAAATTTTTACTTGAGTAGTAATCAGCTTGTCACCGCTATGCATTGTATTTACTTTCCATGATAAATCAGCATCGTAGTCATTAATCATTGTTATCAAACCCAGTCCCGAGCTAGTTTCACCTAAGGCATCCTGTTCCATGCGTTGAACAAATAAGTCAGCCGGGTCATTTTCTTGTAATTCATTAATGATTTTTAATAAGTTACTCCACTGCTGTTCCGATCCTTCATTAATACCTTGTATTATAATCTGTTCCGGCATCAGGTATACTGCAATACTTATCATTGCATGACTATTAAGAGAAGAATATTTCATTGAATTTTCAAGTAATTCATTGGCAATATAGCTTACATTAGATTTAATTTCTGCCTGCTTATATTCTGTCGTTGGGTCACTTTCATCTTTTGGAAAAAATGTTTTAACATAGTCCCCTAAAAAATCAGCGGACAGTCCATTATTTCTCCAACGTTGCTTTAACGGGATAGATGAAGGATTAAAACTAAGGTTCAGTTGTTCAAGACTTTGATCGCTATCAATCGACTGATATTCCCCATATATTTCCATCGTTGTATCTCCTTATTTATACATGTATATTAACCGCTATTACATTGTAATATAATCAATTTCATATCGATTACGACCATTTCGTTTAGCACCATATAATAAATGATCAGCTCTGCTGATAAATTCGGTTTCTTCGACTCCCTGTTTTGGTATCGTTATAGCAGCACCAAGACTAACGGTAAGATAATCAGAGGTAAGTGAAGTTTTGTGTTCAATATTAAGATTTTCAATTTCCTTAAGGATCTTTTTAGCAACTTTCTGAACGCCATCCACATCTGTGTGATTGATAATGACCGCAAATTCTTCCCCGCCATAGCGGGCAACAAAATCATTTTTACGATGGCAGGCAATAAGCAGCGCTTGTGCAACTTTCTTTAAACATTCGTCGCCGCCTAAGTGCCCATAAGTATCATTAAACTGCTTAAAATGATCAATATCAATCATAATCAGTGCAATTTCTTGTTGTTTCCTGGTAGCATAAAACCATTCATGAGTTAGGTGCTGATTAAAATAACGCCTATTAGGTATCATGGTTAAACTATCTGTTAGAGCCTGGCTCTGCATTTTTTCATACTGTGTCAACCATTGTTCATCAAGTCGATCACTATGATCGGTAACCGCCTCCACTAATATTTCAAGATCATCTTTTTCCTGGCGAATAATATTTGTTAACTTTTGTAAGGTTCGTTCCGCTTTTTGTCTCTCAGAAATTTCACTTTTTAATTGCTCATTCATTTTAAGCAATTGTTCATCAACGCTATCACCATGCTCAATAGCCGTAGATAATTGTAATTGTAAATCCTCAATTTCTTGTTCCAGCTCTAATATTTTATCAGTCATAAGGTGCTGTTATCCATGCATGGGAAGATGTTTTGTAATACTTATCTCCTTTAAATTTATAAGGAGACATAAATTTTTTTGCCAATATACTAACTTGCTTCATTAAAATCAAAAAAAATTAAAATAAAACTTTGATTTTGTGAATTATCTTATATTACCTCATGTGGAACATATAGTTGCCAATTTAGAACATGTATAATATATTTATTAACTCAATTAATCTATTAAAAATATGTCAAAATCCTATTATGAATCTACATGAATATCAGGCAAAACAATTATTTAAACAATACAACATACCATTACCTAATGGCATATTAATTTCTTCTATCGGACAAATAGAAGAA
>JADGAU010000148.1 GCA_015231865.1 Gammaproteobacteria bacterium
TGTACCCTATTTTCAATATGTTGCGCAAACTCTTTATCATTCAGGCCTTTATTGTCTTTAGCAAAACCAAGTAATTTATTGATAAAACCCTGATCTTGATATTCTAATTTAGATTCGATTAATAAAATAGAATTGGGATCTTTAAAATAGTATTGCCATTGTTCAATATCAACATTGGCAAGATCTAACATAAGTGTTGTAGCACCTAAGTTTTCAATATCTAAATTTGTAGTAAATAAAAAACGATTTGCGAAATCATTATACTGATATGACAATTCCATATCCAAGATAACTTTTTTATAACCCAAATTATATAAACCATAAGTTCCTGGTTTTAAGTTTGGCAGTACATTAAATTTTAATGATGTTGCTCTAAGAGCTAGCTTTATTGGTCTATTATCAAGTATTTTAAAATCCAGGATTTCAAAACGTTCAGCTTGAAAAACCCCTTTTTTTTGTTGCGTGAATGCAGTGACTTTATCTAATATTATTTTACCATCTAGTTCAACATCCATATTCTCGTAGCGAATAAGTATCCATGGCGCAATATGTTGAATAATTTGTTGTAATTTTTTCTCCGCTTCAAGGTGATAATAATATCGACCGATTGCTATTACAATCAGTAAAAAGATAAAAGGTATTGCAAATTTTTTCATGGATTAAATCGTAGGATTATTTGTTTTTATAATGATAAAGATATTAACTTTATGATTTATGCATGCAGTAGTATAATTGAAGTTTATCACTTAGATTAATAAAGAGTTCGATTTATGTCAATTATTACCAATTCAACGCATGCATTTACTGATCAAAAACCAGGAACCTCTGGATTAAGAAAGTCTGTCCCTGTTTTCCAACAGAAAAATTATTTAGAGAACTTCATTCAATCTATTTTTAATAGTGTTGAAACGCATTTGGGTTCTTTTCAAGGTAAAACATTGGTAGTCGGTGGTGATGGACGATTTTATAACACTATTGCGATTCAAACTATTTTAAAATTGTCTGCTGCCAATGGTTTTGGTAAAGTCATTGTTGGCCAAAATGGTATTTTATCGACTCCGGCTGCATCGGTTATTATTCGAAAATATCAGACTTATGGCGGTTTAATTTTATCGGCTAGCCATAATCCTGGAGGTATCAATGGTGATTTTGGTATTAAATTTAATATGCCAAATGGCGGCCCTGCTCCAGAACAAATTACTGATGAAAGGTTTAGCCTGAGCCAAAAGATAACATCATATAAGACACTTGAAAGCCAGCAGGAAATTGATTTATCTGTCATTGGTACAACAATACTAGAAAATACTGACATTGAGATAATTGATTCAGTTAAAGATTATAGTGATTTAATGGAGGAAATTTTTGATTTTACCGCTATTTCATCACTGATTAAATCCGGTTTTACTTTACGATTTGATGCTATGCATGCGGTAACAGGCCCTTATGGTAAAGAGATTTTCGAACAGCGTTTAGGCGCAAACAATGGCAGTGTTATAAATGCGGTACCTCTTGAGGATTTTGGTGGGCACCACCCTGATCCTAATTTAACCCATGCTAAAGATTTAGCTGATTTAATGTTTTCTGATAGCGCTTATGATTTTGCCGCAGCCTCTGATGGTGATGGTGATAGAAATATGATTTTAGGCAAACATGTTTTTGTTAATCCAAGTGATAGTTTAGCAGTTATTGCGGCTAATGCTGAATTAATCGCGACTTATAAAAACAAAATTGCAGGCGTTGCTCGCTCTATGCCAACCAGTATGGCTGTTGATCAAGTTGCTAAACAAAAAGGCTGGAATTGTTTTGAAACACCAACTGGATGGAAATTTTTTGGTAATTTATTAGATGCCAATGAAATTACTTTTTGTGGTGAAGAAAGCTTTGGTACCAGCTCAGATCATATTAGAGAAAAAGATGGTATTTGGGCAGTGCTATCCTGGTTAAATATTTTGGCAGTGAGAGAAATGTCTGTCGCCGATATTTTAACTGAACATTGGCAGATATATGGAAGAAATTATTATTCCCGACATGACTTTGAAGCCATTGACTCTGCAAAAGCAAAACAATTGATGGATCATATTGATGAGCAATTATCTTCTTTACCAGGGCAACAACTGGGACAATACAAAATTGAGTTTGCGGATAATTTTTCCTATACCGATCCAATTGACAAAAGCATAAGCAAAAATCAGGGATATCGAATTGGATTTACCGATGGCTCTCGTATTATTTACCGTTTGTCAGGAACAGGTACTTCAGGTGCAACCTTACGAGTTTATTTTGATAGTTATGAAAGTGAATCATCTAAACAAAATATGGATAGTCAGGAAGCACTGGCTGAACTAATTAAAATTTCTGAAAAGGTTTCTGATTTAACCAATTTAACGGGGAGGACTGTTCCAGATGTCATTACATAGAGAAGTTTCTTGTGTAATTAATTGAATTTAATATATTGTAATTCAGTACAAACAGCTCTACTGTCGAAGGCATTTAAAATTAAACCTTATAAGCTTAGGAAAAATACATGAAAGATAAATGGTTTCGCTTTGTCATAAATCATCCCTATTTTGTGATTTTGACTACCATTTTATTAACCCTGGCAATGGGTTATGGCATATCAAAACTCACTTTTAAAAGCGACTATCGTATTTTTTTTGGTGAAACCAACCCGCAATTATTAGCCTTTGATAAAATTCAGGAAACGTATAATAAAAGTGATACGGTTGACTTTATCATCGCGCCAAAAGATGGGCAAATTTTTAGTGCCAATGTGATTAAAGCGATTTTAGAAATCACCAAAGCATCCTGGCAAATTCCCTACTCTACCCGTGTAGATTCTATTACTAACTTTCAGCATACTTCATCAATTGATGACGATATGCAGGTTGAAGATTTATTTTTTGAAGAAGATCTGGCGTTAAATAACAATGAGCTTCAACAAAAGCTAGATAAAATAAAATCCATTGCACTAAATGACCCAATGTTAATTAATCGCCTAATTTCAAAAAAGGCACATGTTTCCATTATATCCAGTACTATTCAGCTACCTGAGATTGATCAAAGTAAAGAATTACCTGAAGTCGTCAATTTTGTGCGTAACATGAAAACAAAATTTGCAGCGAAATATCCGGAAATAAATTTTAAATTGTCCGGCATTATTATTATGAATAATAGTTTTCCTGAATCAGCACAACATGATGGCCAACACTTAATACCTTTGATGTTTTTAGCCATTGTCTTAATGATGATGTTTATGCTTAAAAGTGTGACAGGAACTCTATCCACAGTAATTATTATCATTAGCTCCATTATTGGTGCATTAGGGCTGGCGGGTTGGTCAGGGCTATATCTTAGCGGTCCTTCAGCTTCAACACCAACGATTGTGATGACTTTAGCCGTTGCAGATTGTATTCATATTTTAAGTTCTCAATTTTATGAAATGCGTCACCATGGCAGAAACAAAAATGAAGCCCTGTTAACCGCTTTACACATTAATTATCAACCTATTTTCTTAACCAGTATCACGACTGCAATCGGTTTTTTAAGTTTAAACTTTTCTGATGCACCACCATTTCATGATTTGGGGAATATGGTTGCTACTGGCGTTATGCTGGCTTTTATTTACTCAATTAGCCTTTTTCCTGCATTATTATCAATTTTACCGATGAAAGTTGCGCAAAAAGATGAAGAAAGCCAGGAGATTATGAATAAGATTAGTCATTTTGTCGTTAATAATCGAAAAACACTATTACCAATAACATCTATAATTATTATCGTACTGGTCGCTTTTGTCCCTAGAAATGAATTGAATGATAATTTTGTCGAGTATTTTGATAAAACAGTTGAGTTTAGACAAGCAACTGACTTTATGCAGGATAATATTCATGGTCTGGGTGTAATTTTTTTCTCCATTGACAGTGGTGAAGCCAGTGGCATTAACACACCTAAGTTTTTGTCTATGACTGAGAAATTTGCACAATGGATGCGTGCTCAGCCTGAAACTGACCATGTTATGTCTTTGTCCGATACCATAAAAAGACTTAACAAAAATATGCATGGCGATAACCAGGACTTTTATAAATTACCCGAAAACCGTGAGCTATCCGCTCAATATCTTTTATTATATGAAATGTCTTTACCGTATGGTCTGGATCTTAATAATCAATTAAATGTTGATAAATCTGCACTTAGACTGATTGTTACCTATAAAAACTTAACTTCAAATCAATTTCTCGATATTGAACAACGCGCTAAACAATGGTTTGACGAAAATGGCAATGGTTACACATTTGAAATGGCCAGCCCCAGTTTAATGTTTGCCCATATAGGCCAACGCAACATTATCAGTATGCTTAGCGGTACTTCAATTGCTTTGCTTATTATATCCTTAATTCTTGGCTTTGCACTTCGTTCAGTAAAATTTGGCCTGATTAGTTTATTACCCAATTTAATTCCGGCAGGCATCGCATTTGGTCTTTGGGGTATGATGGTTGGCGAAGTTGGTCTGGCTTTGTCAGTTGTTGCAGGTATGACATTGGGTATCATTGTTGATGACACCGTACATTTTTTAAGCAAATATTTACATGCTCGACGTGATAAGGCTATGGAACCAGTTGAGGCTGTTCATTACGCCTTTGCCAGTGTTGGTAGAGCATTATTAATTACAACAATTGTTTTAAGCATTGGCTTTATTGTATTAGCACAATCCACTTTTAGATTAAATGCTGATATGGGCTTATTAACCAGTATTACCATTACGATTGCATTAATTGTTGATTTTCTGTTCTTACCACCTTTAATTATTTTATTTGATAAAAACAAAACAATTTAGGATTTCAAATTATGAAAAAAAATTTATGGGTTTTATATCTATTAACTTTTATTTTTAGTCATCTTATTTATGCTGGTGACGCTGAAGAAAAGGGTCTGGCAATAGCCAAAGAAAGAAAATTACGAGATAAAGGTTGGGGAGATCTTCAGGCAGAAATGGTCATGACTTTAAGAAATAAACATGGCCAGGAAAGTATACGTCAAATTAGGATTAAGAATTTAGAAGTTACTGGTGATGGAGATAAAGCGCTAAGCATTTTTGATGAGCCTCGTGATGTTAAAGGCACTGCTTTTTTAAATTTTTCTCATGTTAAAGGCAATGATGACCAATGGTTATACCTGCCGGCATTGAAACGCGTTAAAAGAATTAGTTCAAGAAACAAATCAGGCCCTTTTATGGGCAGTGAGTTTTCTTATGAAGACTTAAGTTCATATGAAATAGAGAAATATAGTTTTAAATTTATTGGCGAACAAAAGTGTGGTGACTTAGACTGTTTTAAAATTGAAAGTAAGCCTCTTTATAAACATAGCGGCTATACTCGTATGGAAAGTTTAATTGATAAAGGTGAATACCGAGTTCAACAAATTGATTTTTACGATCGTAAGAATAGTCACTTAAAAACACTAACTTTTTCAGATTATAAACAATATAAAAATAAATTCTGGCGTGCCAACCACTTTAATATGATTAATCATCAAACTGGTAAAAGCACACGCCTGGACTGGCTGAATTATCGCTTCTCGACGGGTTTAGATGATAAAGATTTTAATAAAAGTAGTTTAAAACGGTTAAGGTAAAGCAAAGTGGGCAGTGGGCAGTGGGCAGTGGGCAGTAAAAGAATGAAGATTAATCAATGGCGTGACAATTTTAGTCTAAAATTTTTAGTTACTTTGTTTTTGTTGCTTCCAATTTCTAATGCAAAAATAATGGCTATGGATATTAGTGGCTATATTGCAGCCTCAGGTTTATTTTTTCAACAGGAACCTTTGGCTCAGGAACAACATAAGCATCAGCTAGCCTTATCTGCTGAGGTAGAAATTTATCATGCCTGGAACGAGAATAGAGATAGTATCTTATTCAAACCCTATCAACTCATTGACCAGTATGATAATGAAAGAACACATACCGATATACGTGAATTACTCTGGTTGCATGTTGCAGATAGTTGGGAACTTAGATTTGGCATATCAAAAGTATTCTGGGGAGTTAATGAAGGTAATCATTTAATTGATATTATTAATCAATCAGATCAGGTTGATTCGATAACCGGTGATGAAAAACTTGGCCAGCCAATGATTAATCTTAACTTTTTAAATAGTTGGGGAAATATTGAGTTATTTATTCTCCCCTACTTTAGAGAACAAACCTATCCTGGTATTAATGGTAGATTTCGTTCAAGTCTAGTTGTTAATGCCGATAAAACCGAGTTTGAATCTTCGGATAAAGAAAAACATATTGATTATGCAATCCGATGGGCTCATAGTTTCGATGAGTTTGATATTGGAATTCATGCATTTAAGGGTACAAATAGAAGCCCCCGCTACCTGGTTAAAACAGCATCAATAACTTCTTCACCATATCTGGTAGCCTACTATGATCAAATATCTCAGCTTGGTCTGGATTTACAAGCAACCTTCGATGCCTGGCTATTAAAACTGGAAGCTTTATATAGAGAGGACAAATTTGATAAATTTACAGCACTAAGCGGCGGTATTGAATATACATTTAATGGCATCTTTAATTCTTCAACTGACTTAGGAGTTGTCACTGAATATTCATGGGATGAGCGCAATCAACCTAATTTATATCAATTTCAAAATGATCTGTTATTAGCAGCCAGAGTTGCATTTAATAACGCACAAAGTAGTGAAATGTTAATTGGTATCATACAAAACCTGGATCATAGTCAATTACGTTCCATTCAGATAGAAGCTAGTCGACGTATTGGCAATAATAATAAATTAATTCTGGAAATGCGATGGTTTGATGATCATCCTTTTAATCCCATTCACAATGACGATCATATACAGTTAAAATTTATGCATTATTTTTAGGGCCTGTTGATTTTTCAGATGTTAGACTGATTTTTAGTAAATTTTTATGATATCAAGGCACTTTTTACGTATCAATGCATTCCATTGGTAGAAAAAAGTAACGCAGATAGCATGAA
>JADGAU010000149.1 GCA_015231865.1 Gammaproteobacteria bacterium
ACTTTGCTTTAAGTTTAATTGTACCGGATGATTTATATCAGCAAGTCAGTGAGTTTGTTGAACAAACACATTTAGGCACTCGCTTGGTTTATTATCGAATTAAAGCTATTGATAATTTTTATAGTCAATCAGTTAAAGAAAACTCATTAATTAATAAGGTAGAAATAAAATCAGATAGTGAACATTATGAATGGCTTTATCTGGAGCTGCAAAAACGATTTGATTATTTGTGCTGTGATAATCTGGCTGAATTTAGGCGTAGTGAAAAAGCCATTACACCTAAAGGGCAAATTAAATCCAGCATGTTTCGTCACGAAAAAGACGACCGCCACAATATTCTGGATAAAAGTCGTTATGTGCTGGGTTGGAGCAATAAGGAAAAAATACAATTATTATCGCAACAATTAGTCAATTTAAATACTGAGATTGAACAACTTAAAAGCAGGATCAAGCAACTGGATCAAGAAAAACAGCTGATTGATGAAAAACGGATTAATGCACGTAATTTGGCAGATTTTAGCATCCCTTTTGAACAATTAAACTGGTCTGTTTACAGTCAGCAAATTGAGCAATTACAATCGGAAAAACAACAATTAGAACACAGTTCGGATATATTGCAAAATTTAAAAAATCAGCTAATAGAGCAAAGCGAAAACGCGAAAAAGTTACAACAAAAAATGGATCATAAACTCAGTCAAAAAGGCGCTAAAGATAATGAAATTCAAACGGATGAAGAATTTTTAACTGATGCACAAGCCCAGTACAGCACTTTAAATGATCAGCAAATTAAACAATATTTTCCTGGGCTTGATAAATTTTATCAGCACTATTTTAATGGAGAAATACCAGAAATTCGCAGCATTAATCCCCGTACCAGTGAGTTTAAAGCTAAACTAAATGTAAGAGTACATAATCTGGAAGAAAAACGTCGTCGCCAGGAAAATAAAATGATAACGGCCATGAGTGAATTTGCTCATCAATTTCCAAACGATGTGAACGATGTCGATAAAAGTCCGCAAGCCTTGCCGGAATATCAAAAAATGTTGAAGAAACTGGATGAAGAAGACTTGCCACGACATGAAAGCCGATTTAAGGAGATGTTAAATCAGGATACAATTAGAGCCATGGCTGTATTTAGAAGTCATCTGGATAAGCAGGAAGAAACGATTGATGCACGTATTCATCTGATTAATCATGCCTTACATGAACTGGACTATCAGGATGGAACTTATATTGAAATCGATCGTATTGCTTCACCGGATATTGAAATTAAAGACTTTAAATTTCGTTTAAAACAATGTGTTGAGTTTTCTGCCGATGAAAATCTTTATTCCGAAGAAAAATTTATTCGTGTCAAAGACCTTATAGAACAAATGCGTAATGAGCCGCGCTGGACGCAAAAAGTAGTTGATGTGCGTTATTGGCATTTGTTTAATGTTATTGAACGTTATCGTGAAGACAAGTCGGAAAAAGAATGTTATTCCGATTCTGGCGGTAAATCAGGAGGACAAAAAGAAAAATTGGCTTATTCGATTCTTGCCGCAGCAATATTATTGCAATATGGTTTGGTCGATAAGGATTGTCATCTAGGCTCGAACAATAAACGACGTTTTAATTTAGTGGTAATTGATGAAGCTTTTGCCAGAGGCTCAAAAGACAGTACTCGCTTCGGACTGGAATTATTTAAAAAACTGGGGCTGCAATTATTACTGGTAACACCCTTACAAAAACTGGATATTATTGAGCATTATGTTAAACATGTACATTTTGTTGATCAGAAAAATAAGCATTCACTATTACTGAATATGACTATTGATGAGTACCGGCATAAAGTACAGCAAAATCAAAAATTACAGCAAGTAGCATCGATGATTACAATGGAAGATAGCTAAGTCTGCTTATGAAGTCAGCCAATGAGATAAAAAAGAAACTACTCAAAGATTGGGAACGATATTTATTTCATAAATACTGGCTGCAAAATGAAGAACTATTTCCCTATCAAATTAAACTGACTAAACCAAACGATAAAACACTCCTGCATCATTTTGATGAGGTAAGGAACTGGATTAATGAATTAACGACGCACTTTAATCGTCGAATAAGTGATTCATCATCTATTATCCTTATCAGCAAAAATATTAATTATGCCATGATGGGTCAGCAGAAAATTCCTATTGCCATTGAGTTTAGCAGTCTGGAGTCGCTGGCTAAATATTTGGGAAAATGGCAGCAATGGCAGTTATTTAACAAACTATATCATCATATTATTTTTAATTTTCCCAGTTTAAAAGCGTGGTTAATTAATTCTCCGGCAGTTATTTTAAAATACCAATCAGAATGGTCACAATTACTAGCGGTTTGCCAATATTTGCAACAACATCCAAAACCCAATTGTTATATTCGTCAATTAAATATTGAAGGCGTCGATACTAAGTTTATAGAAAAACATAAGCTGGTGTTAAAAAATATGCTCGATATAGTCTTACCGGTTACCGATTACTATTCTGACCATGACAAGTTAAGTGAGCATGGATTTGAAAAGCGCTATGGTCTGTTGTATGAATTACCTAGAATCCGATTTCGTTTACTTGATCAAAGTGTTTCTAGTGATTTATTGAATATTAGCGATATTGAATTGGCGATTGATCAATTTGCTCAAGTGAATTTTCCTGATTTATTTTGTGATCGTATTTTTATTACCGAGAATAAGGTTAATGGTCTGGTTTTCCCTGAACTTAAAAATACCATGGTTATTTTTGGCCTGGGTTATGGAATTCAGATACTAAAACATGTCAACTGGCTCAAAAAATGCCAGATTTATTATTGGGGAGATATAGATACTCATGGTTTTGCCATATTATCTCAAGCCAGACAGTATTTTCCTCAAATAAAATCCTGGTTAATGGACAAAGAAAGTTTAATGTTTTGTAGGCACTTATGGGGAGTAGAAGATAAAAAGCCCCATCCTTCACAGAGTCTTCCGGGTTTAAATGAACGGGAACAGGAAGTTTATCAGGGCTTAAAAAATAATCTCTGGCAGCAATCACTTCGCCTGGAACAGGAAAAAATTCCTTATGATTATTGGATAACTAAACTGCAGGCTATTGCTTAATTTATCAACAAAAGAATCATTATTGAACTTAACTCATAACAGTTAATTAATTTAAGTTACAGATTAGAACAAATAGTCGTAAAATATGCTGATTTTTATTAGCTTATTGTAAGGTTAAATTAATATGAACTATGGTATTGATCTCTGGGGTAACAATAATTTTCTAATTGAAGAAGGTGTAGTTAAAGTCAATCATGGAAATAAACCATCATTATTAGAGATTACCGAAAAAATTAAGGCGACTGATTTAAAAGGTCCTATTATTTTACGTTTTCCATTTTTGATTCAGAAGCAGATTAATACACTCTACAATACTTTTCAAAAAGCTATCAAAGAAAATCACTATAAAGGAAAATTTAATGCCGTATTTCCTTTAAAGGTCAATCAATACCCACAAGTTGTTGAGAGTATTATTAAATGTGGTAAAGATTTCAACTATGGTTTAGAAGCTGGTTCTAAAGCAGAACTCATAATAGCTATGGCTATTACTCCCATTGGTTCACCAATAACAGTCAATGGTTTTAAAGACAATGAAATGATTACTATTGGCTGTATTGCGGCACAAATGGGTCATAATATAACGCTAACGATTGAAGGCATTGGCGAATTAAAATCAATCATTGAAATTGCCAATACCACCAGTTTAAAAGTTCCTAATATTGGAATAAGAATCCGTTTACATCATCAGGGTGAAAGCTATTGGTCTAAAAGCAGTGGTATGGATGCAAAATTTGGCTTGACGACACCTGAGTTATTTGAAGCCATCGATTTATTACATAAAAATGACTATTTTAAGTATTTCACTATGCTTCATTTTCATGCAGGTTCGCAAATTGAATCCATTAAACCACTTAAAAAAGCACTTAGAGAAGTTGGAAATGTTTATGCCGAACTTAAAAAAATGGGTGCAAAACAGCTGACAAAAATTAATATTGGCGGTGGTTTAGCTGTTGAATATGCCCAACATCCAAATAAACGATTAATTAATTATTCACTTGAAGAATTTTCTAATGATGTGGTGTTTATGTTAAAAGAAGTGATGGATAACAAGGGTGTTGAACACCCGGATATTTATACCGAATCCGGGCGCTTTATTGTGGCTTCTCATGCGGTATTGGTTGCTCCGGTGCTGGAGTTATTTTCTCAGGATTATCAGGAAAAATTACTACAACTCAAAGACACGAATCCACCCTTAATTGAAGAATTAATCAATTTAAACAGCAGTCTGACTAAAAAAAATAATATTGAATATTTACATGATGCCCTGGATCATCTTGAGTCCTTATTGACTTTATTTGATTTGGGTTATATTGATTTAAGAGATCGTTCTAATGCGGAAATTCTGGTTCACCAGATTATTAAAAAGGCCTTATATGTATCTAAAGATGATGAAACACCTTCATTAGATTTAGAAACGATGCAGGTGAAGATGCAGGAAAGATACCTGATTAATAGCTCATTTTTTCAAAGTATTCCCGATTATTGGGGGCTCAAGCAGCATTTTCCGATTATGCCATTGGACAAACTGGATAAGAAGCCACTTAGAGCAGCCTGTTTATGGGATATAACCTGTGATAGTGATGGTGAAATATCTTTTAACCCGGACGCACCCTTATATTTGCATGATGTTGATTTAAATAATGAAGAATATTATCTGGGATTTTTTAATGTAGGTGCCTATCAGGAAACTTTGGGCATGAAACATAATTTATTTGAACACCCCAGTGAATGTACCGTTGAGTTTAATGATATAGATTATGAAATTACGCATATTAAAGAGTCCAACAATATGTTTAGTATTATTGAATCCATTGGTTATGATTCAGCACAAATCATGACCACTTTAAAAAATAATATTGCCTTTAGTCAGTTGATAAGGGAAGAGGATATTAGCGAAACCCTGCAAACACTGGAAATCTTTTTATATCAAAACGGTTATTTAAGGACCACACATCAGGAAACAGACTCTTAACTTAAAGATAATAAGAGTTCGCGTACAATGGTTGTTGCAAAAACACTGCTATTACCAGTTGCATCAATATTAGGTGCTAATTCAACGACATCGGCACCGACAAAATTCTTCTTAGCCAGAATTTTATTTAAACGAATAAAAGAATGGAAATCTTCACCACCGGGCTCAGGCGTTCCTGTTCCCGGCAAATAACAGGGATCAAAGTAGTCCAGGTCCAGTGATAAATATATGGGTCTATTATCAGCTATGGATTTAATTGTATCGATAAATAAATCCAGACTTTCCATACGTGTATGATTGTCTTGCATCCACTGAAATTCTTCTCGAATACCGGAACGGATACCATATTGAATCAATTGCTGGCTATTTGTCATTTTTTCAATAATACGACGAATAATCGCAGCATGTGAATAATGATATCCTTCATAGCCATCGCGTAAATCAGCATGTGCATCCAGATGGATCAGAACAAGATCTGGATATTGTTGTAAATAGCGAACGATTGGTGCATAAGAAATTGAATGTTCACCGCCTAAGGTTAAAAATCGAATATGATTTTGTTCAAAATTGATCTTTTCAGTCATTTTGAAAAAATAATCAGTGGCCTTTTGCCAATTGACTTCGACATCAGCACTTTCTCCAACCGGTAGATTACCTAAATCAATCAAAGATAAAATATCCTCAAGATCCTGGTGAAGATAGGGAGAATAACTTTCAATCCCCGGTGATTGCCGACGAATATCATCAGGAGCCAATCTCGTGCCCTTTCGATAACAGGCTGTGCCGTCAAATTCAAAGCCGATTAAATGAATAGAGTGGTTATGAATTGCCCGTGAAAATATGGCGGTTTCATAACAATTTTCAGGTTTTTTTAACAAGTCAAAGTCGTTACTAATTGTTGATGACATAAATATATTTACCTTTAAAAAAAGAAGTATTAATATCCGCATTTATTTTAATATTTTATTCATTTAATGGGGAATATGTCCATGACAACTGTTTTAATTATTGGTGCTGGTGGTGTTGGCCGTGTAACTACCGTTAAGTGTGTGCAAAACAGCCATCTATTTAAAAAAATTGTATTAGCTAGTCGTACCTTAAAACGCTGTCAGGAAATTCAGCAGGATTTACCAGAAGGCGCTATTGAAATTGCACAGGTTAATGCCGATGATACCAATCAAACAGCTGAGTTAATACGAAAAGTTGGTGCAGATATTGTTATTAATGTTGCCCTGCCCTATCAGGATTTAACCATTATGGATGCCTGTCTACAAAACGGTGCTGCTTATATAGATACAGCCAATTATGAACATCCGGATACGGCACACTTTGAATATAAGGAACAATGGGCCAGACATGAAGCTTTTGAAAAAGCTGGCGTCATGGGGCTGTTAGGTTGTGGATTTGATCCGGGTGTTACCAATATTTTCTGTGCTTATGCACAAAAACATTATTTTGATGAAATTCATGAAATTGATATTCTTGATTGTAATGCCGGTGATCATGGTTATCCATTTGCTACCAACTTTAATCCGGAAATCAATTTAAGAGAAGTCAGTGCCAACGGCCGTTATTGGGAAAATGGGCAATGGATAGAAACCAAACCCATGGAAATTAAGATGGTTTGGAATTATCCGGAAGTTGGCGAAAAAGATTCTTATCTTTTATATCACGAAGAGATGGAATCACTGGTTAAACATATTAAAGGTTTAAAACGTATTCGTTTTTTTATGACTTTTGGTGAAAGCTATTTAACCCATATGCGCTGTCTTGAGAATGTGGGACTGCTAAGAATTGATGAGGTTGATGTCAATGGGCAGAAGATTATCCCGATTCAGGTGTTGAAAGCGCTATTACCCGATCCGGCATCCTTAGGG